>CAIQSZ010000228.1 GCA_903874575.1 uncultured Elusimicrobia bacterium | reverse complement strand
GGCAAGAAATTACCAGCCAATGCGCGAACACAAAAAGAAACAGCAACGCGGTCAGCGCCCAGTGCGGGTAGCGCGGCTCAGCATCCAGGCGTCCGCCGGTCGCGGCGCTAGACTTCATAGGAGCGTATTCTAGCATCCGCGAAGAATCCCATGTTGGTCTCGAAAGTTTAACCGGATTATCGGGCCAGCTCGGCAAGAGCGTCGCGCTCCGCGGAGAGGACGGCGGGAAGATTGTCGATGAGCGACAGGGCGGTAAGCCTGACCTGAGAGCTGGAGTCGGCCAAGCCTCGCTTGTAAAGCTCGCGGGCCTTGTTCGTCGAGGACTGGGAAACGGCGGCCACGACGGTCGAGCGCATCAAAACCGTCCCGTCGATCATGGCGCGCTCAAGGAAAGGATAGCCCGCGTCGCCGAACCGCGCCAACGCGATGGCCGCCGGCTCCCGGACGCTCGACTTGGCGTGCCGGAGGAAGGGCGCCAGAAGCGCCGCGTCGTCGGGGTTTCCGATCCGGCTGAGATTGACGATCGCGCGATGCAGGTCTTGGACGTCCGTGCCCGTGCTCCTGAGAACGCTCGCCAATTCCGCGCGGACGCGGGGCTGAAGCTCCTCGACGAGCCTCAGCTCTTCCCGAACCGAAGCCCGGACCCGGTCGCGCCGCTCGACGGCGATGGCGATGAATTCGTCCGCCGCGGGGCCTCCCATCCCGAACGAGAATTCCTCGCCGATCTTGCCGTGGAAGCGAAGGCGCGTCGAGGGATCGGAGTCCGCCAGCGAGGCAAGGAGCCCGAAGCCTCCTCGGACATTCAATTGGTTGACCAACCGGCTGAGTTCGGCTCTGTTCGCGTCGGAGGGTTCGCCGAGGAAGCGGTCCAGCGCCTCAAGGAGCGCGCGGCGGCCCGTGTTGCGGTTCGCGTCCTGGTCCAGGAATTCGGTCAAAACGTCGAGCGCCGTCGAGCGCAGCCAGGAATCCGACGCCTTCGGAGGCTTGTTGAGGATGGAGAGAAGCTTCGGGGCCGCGAAACGCAGAGGCTGATCCCTTAGGAAGAAAAGAATCTCGCCCCACCGGCTCGTGGGCGCCGACTTCATCCGTCCCATGATGGCTTCGACGGCGGCCTTGCCGCCGTAGGCCGCGAGCACGGCGTCGCGCGTGATGGCGGCGTCGACCGACGAGTCCAAGTCGATCAGCAGCAGGAGTTCCTTGTCGGAGAGCCCCCGCAGGAGCATGCCCATGGCTTTTCGCGGAGTCTCCTTGTCGACGCTGAAAGCGGAAGCGGCGTCGATCATGTCCGATATCCGCTCTTTCGGCGACTCCTTCAGGGCGGCGTCGAGAACGCTCTCCAGACGGACTCTCTCCTGCTGGATCGCCTTATCCCGGGCAATGGTCCGCCAGACCGGAGGTGCCAGGCCCAGGTCTTTGACGAACGGCGTGCCGGGCGCAACGCGATAGACGCCCCAAGGGTTGCCCATCCGGATCACGGAGCCCGGTCCCGCCGCCGACTCCCCCTGGCAGGCGACGCGGTTGCCGGTTCCTTCCAGAAGCTGGATCGTGTACGCCGCCTCGTTCCAGTAGAACTGGCCGTTGCCGAATTGGCAGAGCTTCAGCTTTGAATCCCGCAGATTGTAGTAGCCCAGCGCACTGCTTCCGATGGACGCCACCCCCATGGCCCAGTCGCCTTGAATCTCGTTGCGCTCGCCTTGGATCGAGCTCGCGCCCACCGAATGATCCCAGCCGTAGGCCGGACCCACGCCCCAAGTGAGGACGCGGTCGTCCGAGCCTATCAGGGAAAAATATCCGGCGGCATAGTGGACGCCGGTGCCCATGTCGTAGCGCCGAGCCTGGAGGGTCGAGTGATCCCCGCGGAAGCGGAAAATCCCCAAGGAGTCCGCGTAACCCGCGCCCATCGAAAAATAGTTCCCCAAAACCGTCACGCTGTCTCCGCTCACCGCGGCGACGCCGACGCCGCCCGCGGCATACGGCCTGGGTCCCATGCCCGTGCCCTGGCACTCGCAGTCCGTTCCCAACGGCTCGCGCGGATCGGGACGGGTCAGCCCGCCTCGGATGGCCGAGGCGTTCCCTTCGTGCCTGAAAAGTCCCACGCCGCGCGTCCAGCCGTAGCCCTGCCCCTTGGAGGTAATGAGGTAGGAAGACGATTCGGAATGACCGGCGTCGAAAATCCCCAAACCGAAATGCGCGGCGCCCTGCGCGTAGTCGCCTCCCCGCACATCGGCGGTCCCTTTCAGGAAAAGACCGCCCACGCCCGCCGCGCCGTAGCCGGCGGCGTATGAGCCGGTTTCGATGCGCTTGACGCCGCCGCGGTTGGGAAAATACAAAAGGCCGATCCCGAACGCCCCGCAGCCCGCGTTGCAGGCCGGAACCGAGCTTCCATGAATATCGACGTCCTTGCCTTCGTCGATCACGACTCGAATCTGCCCTTCCCGGGCCGCGGCGACCGGAGTCGAGTAGGCGTTATGCCCGCCCAGATCGATGAGAAGCACGACGTCGTCCAACGATCCTTCGCCGTAGGCGTCGTCTCCCGCCCCGCCCAACGCGACGACGCCCAGAGGAGTCTTCCAACGAAGCGGCCGCCCGGAGGGGACCGCGAATGCGCTCGAAGACGCGGACAGCGCCGCGACGTCGGGGAGTACGACGTCCACGGCGCGCATCAAAGTCCCGCCGGCGGCCCACAGATTCGCGTCGTCGAACCCTTTCATGGCGTCGAACCTCTCCCGCGTGAGGCGGCTGAGGATTTCGTCTTGCGGCTTTGCGCCCTGCGGGGTCGGCCAAGAAATCAGGCGCAGGAAACCCTCTCGATCCTTCTTCGAAAGGGAGGCGACCGCCGCATCGAGCCGCGCCTGGGACTGGCCCAATGCGGCGTAAAGCCCGCGCACGGACGGCTCCAGCGCCCGAGGCCAGTCCGCGGGATAGGGCGGCATGGCGGCGGACGGCCGGAAGGCGGGCGGGACAGCGGAAGCGAACACGACGCGGTACGCGGCGTCGAAAAGATCGCCGCTGGCCGAGGACGCCGCGACCCTATCGCCGATGGATTCGGCTTCGGGCGTCAGCGCGAACGGAACCGCCAGGAGATTCTTGACGACCGGCAGGATGTACGGCAGGTCGCCAACGGCGGTCGGCTTGAAATCCTCGTCCTCGATGCGAAGATTCGGGACGAGGGTCCGAGCCCTTTCCACGACCGTGCCCGGCCCGACGGCCTCGAAGGGGGCCGCCGACGCTCGAAACGGGACGGCGGCGAGAAAGACCGCCGATAAGACGCGCGGGACGAGGCGGCCCGCCGCTCTCATGCTATGACGATAACTGCCGATGACCGCGATCTCCCGTCTCCAAAAAATGTCAGCCCGCGGCCGGGATTGAACCGGCGACCTACTGCTTACAAGGCAGTTGCTCTACCGCTGAGCTACGCGGGCGTTGCACAGCAGTTTACTGGATAATTCGCGGGCTCGCTAGACCGTGCTCCACAAGCCGTGACTCCGACCCTGCTTTCTTGGACTGTCGGGGGGGCGGCTGCAGCTCTTCCCACCTCACTACCATCGAGTACAAGTGAAACGAAGGCATTCAATCCCACGGAAGCGCTCGAAACAATACTTACAGGAAATTCATATTACCTCGTCGATCGGGAACAAGATTTGAGGCTAGTCTTCTCCACGAAAGATGACAAACAGGTTTCTTATCTACAATTACCGGACTCTGTTCGCGGGAAAATTCAAAACGACGTTATGCCCTATGTCTCGCGAGATCAAAGGGGCCCACTGTTGAGGCGATACTTTCCAGACGCCCCGTGATACGTCGCCTCTGAAGCGGTTGCTCCCCCACTCACCCCGAATCGACTGTCTCAACGAGAAGTTGCTGGTTCCCGTGTCGCGTGATATTGACGCCCTGACGCCGCCACAGTGGTCCTTTCTTAAGGAACGGACTGGTTTTGCCCCGCCGGACGGGTGGAGAACACCGCCTGCCAGTTGTCGTCACCCTTGCCGTCGATGGTCAGCTTCCAGACGTAGCGCGCGTCCGGCTCGAGAGGAATCGCCCCGATGTTGAAGGCGAACGGGACCTCGATGGCCGAGCCCGGCTTTATCCCCGGAGGACGGCCGACCTCGAAATCGCCGCTGATCGCCAAAGGCGCGCCGCCCCCGGAAGCGGGCAGCAGTACCGGACGATAGTCCGCGTCCAACAGTTCCACTTTCACGCGGTGCTTGCGATTGGTCTCGTTCCAGGGCACCGAAACCAGCACGGCGATGGCCGAGGGGCAAGGCAGGGGTCCCGTGATGGACCAGCCGCCCCCCAGGATGTAGAGCTTGCCCTCGACCGCCTGGGCCGAATCCGCGAGCATCATGGTGACTTTCATAGCGCTGATGATATCCTTAATTGGGCCTGCAAGCGAAGCCGTTGCCGCGGGACGCGCGGCCATGCTAGACTCGCGAGACACATCCCATGAACGCCTTCGCGCGCCGACTCCGCTCCCGCGGACTTTTATGCGGCGTTCTCGCCTTTCCCGTCGCTTCCGGCGCGCAGACCGCCCCGGCCGCGCCGAAAGTTTCGAGAGTCTCCCCCAGGGCCGTCCGGCTCGCCGCGACGGCGCGCAACGCCAACGCCTATATCGACGCCGTGTTGGACGACAACGGAAAATTTTCGATCGGGACGGTGCTGGGCAATCCCCGGAGAGCCTCCGACGACGGACAGAAGCTCATCTTCGGCTATCCGGGGACGGGCACCAGCGACACGATGGTGCGCATCGACGGGGTTTCCTCCTCGATCCACGCGGGAGCCTCCAGCGGCGCCGGCGTCAGCGGATCCACCGCCTCCGTCACTTTGACGGTCGGGACCGTCCAAATCCTCGAACAGCTGAGCATCACGCGGTCGCCCTCGACCCGCTTCGAGGACACGGTCCAAATCCGCTTCAAAATCACGAACACGGACTCCGTCGCGCACGCCGTCAGCCTGAGGACCCAGCTTGACACCCAGCTCGGCGCCAACGACGGCGCGCCGTTCCGCGTCCCCAAGGCCGGAGAAGTCACCACCGACACCGGGTTCGACAACGATCCCCTGACCCCCGATAACGACATCCCGCCCAGCGCCCTCGTCTTCGACAATCTGGGCAATCCCACCGTCATCAGCCAGTTCACCTTCCGCGACCTCGGCTATACGACGCCGGACCGGGTCGTGTTCGGTTATTGGCCGGTCTCCGTCGGCGCCTGGGACTACACGATCGTGCCAGGCAGATCCTTCATCGACAACAACGGCGACGGGGTCATCAGCGGCGGCAGTCCCGACAGCGACAGCTCGGTGATCGTCTGGTGGGGCTATCCCGACGCGAACGCGTTCAACCTCGCCCCGGGCGCGTCCAAGGAATTCTCCATCCTGTACGGCGTGGGGGATTACACCTTCTGTCCCGGCTCGCCCTTCGGGATCGGATTGACCAGCCCCGCGGAGCTGGACGGCAACGTCCAGGGAGCCGGCTACTATTACGGCAATCAGTCGACCTTCACGGTCAGCGGCTTCTTTTCGAACGTCGTCGCTTCGACCGTGACGGGGGCCCGGGCGACGCTGAATCTGCTCCCGGGCTTCCAACTGCTGGGCGGACAGTCGGCCACCAAGCCCGTCGAATACGCGGCCGGCAGCGGCATCGTGCCTCCCGGGAAAACGGCGCAGGTCGATTGGGACGTCATCGCGTACGGACGGCACCTGGGAACGCAGAAACTGAGCTTGACCGCGGGAAACAATACCTGCCTTCGGGACGTTTACCTGACCGCGATCCCCAACGCGATTTACGGCCAGGCGACGACGGACGCCGGCTCTCCGCTTGCGGGCGCGGCGATCACCGTCTACAACCGCGGCGTCGTCGTCGCGGCCGCGTCCACCCAAAGCGACGGCCGCTACCTGGTCTCGGGACTGCCTCCCGGCGAATACACCGTAAGGCTGTCGGGGACCGGCTTGCCCGACTCGTACTTTCAAGCCCGCGTCGCCGCCGGCTCCGATCCCGCCGACGCGCAAACCGTCAACCCCGGCGCCTTCGCCGCGGGAGCGGACGCGGACGCGTTCGTCTATCCCAATCCTATCCGCCAGGGCAACGCGAAGATTTCCTTTTATACCGAGGCCTCCGCTTCGGCGACGGTCGAAATCTTCGATTCGTCGGGACGGTCGATCAAGACCATCTCCGTCGACGCGCCGGGACCGGGCTGGCATGAGGCGGATTGGTCCGTCGACTCGGCCGCCAACGGCGTCTATTTCTACAAAGTGACGGCCGGCTCCCGCAGCAACCGCGGCAAGATCGCCGTCTTGAAGCGGCGGCCCCAATGAGGCTTGCGGCCCTCGTCGTCCTGCTTTTTTCGGCGGGAGCGCCCCCGGCGTCGGCCGCGGACAACGGCGCATGGAAGGGGGCCGCGGCTTACTTGAACTACGCGCCGAGCGCGCGGTCGGTCGCGATGGGGCAGGCGGACTCCGCCGCCCCCTCGGACGCGAGCGCCGTGTGGTCGAACCCCGCGGGCCTCTCCCTGCTGGCCTCCCCCTCGGTCGCCACCGCTTCCGGCCTGCTCGGCCTGGACCGGTCCCTGTATTTCGTCGGCGTCGCCTATCCGATGAGCTTCAAGTACCAGTCGTTCAATTCGTCTTTCAGCGTCAGGGAGGTTTTCCCGATCGCGATCGCGGCGGGGCTCACCAATTACGGCGTCGGCGGCATCGACGGCCGCGACGATTTCGGCGGCCGGCAGTCCTCGTTCCAAGACGTCGAGCGCAGCCTCTACGTCTCCATGGGAATGCGGCCGACCGATTGGCTCGCCATGGGAATGACCTGGAAGCGGCTCACGCAGAATCTGGCGAACGCTTCGGCCGAAGGAACGGCCTACGACGCGGGATTCCTCCTCATTTCTCCGGAAAAATATTGGGGGCAGTGCAACCTTTCGTTCGTCAGCAAAGACATCGGAGGAAGCCTCAATTGGAAGGTCCCGGATGATCTTCTCGGCGCCCGGTTCGACTATGAAGAGCGCGTCGAGAGCAAGCTCGTGATCGGAGGGTCCTATGCGACCCCCGGAAAGCGCTGGCGCCTCAGCCTGGACGCCGTCCAGGCCCAGCACCAACAGCTGGCGTTCCACGTCGGGAGCGAATTCGTCCTTTATCCCGGCCTTCGCCTCAGGACCGGCATGAACGCTTACGATCCCACCTTCGGCATCGGGATCGACCACGCGATAGGCAGGGTGAAGCTAGCCCTCGACTACGCGTTCCAGTACAGCCTTGATTCCCTGCACAGCCCGAACTGGGTCGGCTTGAACCTCTTTTTTTGATGACCAAGAAATCCGCGCGACGTCGAATCCTGGGGGCCGCGGCGGCGCTGGCGGCGGGCGCGTGCGCGACCTCGCCCCGTTCGATGAGCGTACGCGCCCTGCCGGCGCAGTATTCGCCGGCGATGAGCTCGACCGTCGGCATCGGACTGCGGCCGGTGTTCGTGCCGCCGTCCGGGACCGTGGTGGACTATCATTGGCGTACGAACTTCGGCTACTTCCTGACGTGGGGCGCGCCGGATTACAAACCGGCGCGGCAGGGCGCCGACGTCTTCCTGACCGAGGGCCAGTTGTACTGGAGCTACGATCCTTCTCGGGCCATGACCCGCAAGCCCCCGGTCGCCATCGTCATCGAGGCGCGGGATCGGCAATCGGGGAGGGTCCTGGCCCGCCGGACCGTCCGCCTGGATTGGGACCAAGACGTCGCGCGCGTGCGCGACTGATCCGACGGTCAGACGCCGGCGCGAACGGACGGGCCGACGGCCGGAGCCGGAAGATCCCCTCGGACCCGGGAGCATAGGTCTGCCATCCGCCGCCGTTGAACGCGTAGACGAGATCGAACCCGACCCTTCCCGCGCCGCTCAGGGCACGCGAGATACCCTCCTCGACGCGCTCGGCCGGCAGTTCCGGGCCCTCGACGTCCAGGATGATCGCGCCCGGACCGTGTCCATGACGCCGAATGTGTTCGGTCAATTGAGAATTCGCGCGAACGACCTGTTTCCACACGCAGCCTTCGCGCACGCTCTTCATCTCGGCCACGATCCCGGCGACGACGAGATCCGGAGTCATCCCCTGCTCCAACACGATCACCTGGATGTCGCGCGTAATCTCCTGGATCCTGCGTATGGTCGCTCGGACCGTCCGAACCTGAGCCCGCGCCGGGAGGGCGAGCGACGCGCCGATAAGGAGAGTGCGCACGGGCTACATGATAACCGATCTTGCGCAACGCGTTCCAGACTGGCAATAGATCAACTGAAAAATTGATTTAAGTAATAACGTAAAAACCCATTCCCCGAATACGCTAGAGGGGCTTGTAGGGAGCGGTAGCGTCCGGCCCGGAACCGCTTCCCCCCCATATAGGTCCAAAAGCCCATGCTGGAGTAGGTCCGTTGCTTTTTCCAGTGTAGCTCTTAGGCTCTGGGCTGGAACATATTCCGGGAGTAACATCCTCATGACTGAGGGACGACGCACGGAAATCCAAATGACAACCTGTAAACGACAGAGAACTCCAACAAAGAGAGCCCTCCTCGTATTTCTGTCGGCACTGATAATCCTCCCCAGCAACCCTTTCGTCATTTCCGCGATGGCAGGTCCGGGCGGTGTTCCTCACATTGCCGATCATGCTGTCGAAGCGCTCACCGAACACCCAGGCACTGCAGGTTCCCCAGCTTTCCCTCTCTCCGTTGCTCCAACTGGAGCTCTCGCCGCAACCCCAGCCGTAATTACTGCCGCTGGGATTCCCGGCACGATTGAACTTATCGTTCCCCCAACGTCTGCGCCACACGCACTACCCAGACAGGTACAAGTGGGAGCAACGGCTTCCCCCACCCCGGCCGCAGCCCCGACTCCCATAGGACATGCTCCTGCAGGATCAGGACATCAGGATGCCGCGCCGGGTGCGACAGCACTGCCGTCCCCTGGGGTGGGCGCTCATCAAAGCGTTGCGGAACCCGTGCATCCAGAGGCAGCGGCCACTGCAGGCGGAGCTAGCGGAGCCGTAGGCCAAGCTAGAGAGGCTCTGGCGCACCCGGAGGCGGCATGGGATGCCGAGGACATAAGACTCGGCTGGGACCAACTCGATCCGCTCCCTGCGGGGACGCCCCATTCGCTCGCAGATGTCTCCCTGATTCCGCCTGTCGGCAAACATTTCACCCCCTCGCCGCAAAGTTGGCTCGCGGGACCCGTACTGGGGTTCATGTGGGACCGAACCGGCAGAGCTGAACCGTCTCGTCCATGGGGAGATCCTATGTCTCCAACGTCAAGTCACGGAGGCAACATTGCAGGGGCGCTCAAGCTCCTACCCTACTGGGCGGAACTGGGCGTCAAGGCGCTGATCGTAAACCCGCTCTATTACACACTCCCTTCCTCCTACCATGGCTATCATCCCATTCATTTCATGGCCGTCAATCCACGACTGGGAACTCTCGATGATTTTCGGGAATTCGTCGCCGAAGCGCACCGCCTGGGGATGGCGGTGGTTCTCGACGTGGTCTTGAACCACATAGCCCCGGCGGCGGAGTATGTGGGCGGCTACCTCCCGGAATTAATAGATGGCCAACTACGACGCAAAGACATCAAACGCTGGAGAACTAGAATCGGACCGGCGGAACTGAGCGGTGATGATGCTTACTTCAGGCATGGCTCCATAATGAATTATGAAGACGCGGGGAATGGCGATTTCGGCGGAGGTCTTCACAAGCTCAGGACAGACCTCCTCCGTGTAATAAAGGCTCTGATCGGCATCACGAAGTGGTGGATGCTGGAAACGGATGTCGACGGCCTCCGCATAGATACCTATCCGTTTATCTCACCGCGCTTCTGGCGATTGTTTTTCCCCTCCATACGCGCGTTCGCGGCCTTGCTTGGGAAATCAAACTTCCTACTTCTAGGAGAAATATTCCACGGCGACGCGGGAGTTATCGCGCGCGAGTTCCGGCCGGGGCGTCTGGACGCCGCTTACGGTTATCCGTTGTACTTCGGCATGATGTCCGTGCTCCATGGTCTGGCGCCGACAGCTGAACTTGTGAGGCGGTATGCCGAGATCATTGATCGCGTGGGACCGGACGGCGTTCATCAGTTCCTGAATTTTTTCAGCAACCTTGACAAGCCGCGTTTCCTATCCGGGAAGCCCCTGCGGGCGCTCGAAGCCGCCCTGGCGGTCCGCTTCGGAAATTCGTATTCGGAAATGTCCCGCCACATGGAGGCGCTGGAACAAACCAACCGAATACATCCCGCGCTCGACATCGGCGACGCGCATATCCGCCATGCGGACGACGGCGCCGGACTATACGCAGTCAGCCTCATGACTGAGTCGGAAGAGGTCATCGTCGCGTCGAATAACAAGGAAAGTGATTCACGAACCGAAGATATATGGGTCGACGCCCGAATTCCTGCGGGAACGATATTCTCCGACGAACTCGACCCTTCCTTCGAGGCGGCCGTTTATGCCGTGGCCGGCGGCGGCAAGAAAATACGGATCACGGTCGCGCCGCACGGAGTGCGTCTTATGTCTCGCCACGATATGCCCACCGACGCCCTCATGGACGCCCTGACCTCACACTTCAAAGAAAATGCCGAGTTGGCACTGCACTACCATGATCTGATCGCCGCCGCCTCCAGCAAACATCCCGTGCTTGGCGCCGGAAACGGAAATTGGCACATTCGCATATCCGATACGGGCCGCGGCATCCTCTCAGCCGGCTTCGCTCAAGGCAACACCGAAGTCGTCGTTGTCGTGAACTCCTCCGATAGAGATCAATCCTTCACCACGCTCGTCGACGCCAACCTCAACGGACCAGGGGCCGAACTCTACGACAATCTCGAGCCCAGCTACGTAACGACCTCCCGCGCTCAAGCGAGCGGCGGCGCGGAAATAGAGGTTTCGATCCCGGCTGGAGGGGCGCGGCTATTAAGTCGCCGCTTCATACCCCGCTCGGCTCTCAAAGTCGCCCTGGCCTACGTAATGTTCATGCCCGGAATACCTTATATTCTAGCGGGAGAGGAGCAGGGCCTAGAAGGCGTGCGTCCTCGGCCCGGGGTAAATATGGGACTAGACGGACATCGCCCGGATCTTTTCCCAGATGGACTTTTCCAGTCCCAAAATTCCACCGGCGACAACTTCGACCCCAAATCGCCCATGTTCCTCCACACCCAAGCGTTCGCCCAAGCTCGGGCCAATCACCGCGCCCTTATCGACGGAGCCATGTACGACCGCTACTCCGACCCGAACGGCCCGGGCGGCTATGCGTTCAGCCGCATCGTCAGCGGACATAACGGTTCCCCGGGAGAGGAAGTCGTCGTCGCTCTGAACACCTCGGACGTACCGCAAGACTTCAGAATGTACGTCGACGCGGGACAGACCCCGGCAGGAACGGTACTCGTCGATGAATTCGATCCGTCATATGAAACGACCGCCTACGCCCTCCCTGACGGCGGCGTTCAAATCCGGGTCGAACTGCCGTCCCACGGAGTGCGTCTCTTGGTTGCCCGTCCAAAATGAGTGATGGTAAACCGATTCATCGGCATCATAACGCTCTTGAGTCTGTTGGTGGCCCAGCAGGCTGCGGCCGTCGAAATACTTAGAGGACCGTTCGAGACAGGCCCTGTGGGAGATATCACCGCACCTATCCGCATTTCAGCACAAGGGCCAGTCTTAAGCGCCATCCCCCCCGTGGATACTGAGATCGGTCTCCCGATCGTCCCTGCAACCGTCCGGCCCAACGAGTTGCCCAGCGGATCGCGCCTGTCCACCCAAACTCCCAAGCATCGGGAAATCGCCGGCGGCCGAAGCGGCTACAGCAATGCCGACGCCCGCCCCACGCGCAAGTCCCGCCATGTCGGCGGCCGCGCAAACGGCAGGGCCAGCCCCTCCGCGCCGGAGGAAGCGATTGCATCCCCTACTACGGATCAGCCCCAAGGCGGCCCCACGGAAACGGTAAATATCGGAGACTCTCTCTCCCATATTTTCGATGGCAGGCCCATAGTCGCCTACCTAGTCCGTGCCGGGCATGATCCCGTCGCGGTGTCCCTAGACCGGTTGCAAAGCGTTGCCGCGGACTCGGGATTCTCCGACGATTTCAACAGCCATAGCGGCCATGCGCGTCTCATTCATCGGGACGGACTTATGCCGCCTTCAGATCTGGCTGAAGCCGCGCTGGGAAAACAACTTCGCGGGATCGGCCTGAATGTCACCGCCGCACGGACCCGGACCGAATTCATCCCGGCCGACGCGCAACCCGAGCCGGAATATTCCGAGACGGAAGGCTCATCCGACGCGACCTGGTGGCGAGGCCGGCTAAAAACCGTGCTTCGCGTTGGCGTCGCGGCCGGGACCGTCGTCTCTTACTACGCCCACTTCGGGATCGGCGACGTCGTGGCGCCGTTGATGCTGGCGGGCATCGTGTCCAACGTCGACCGCATCGCGTTCGAGTTCGCCTATACGGTTAGAATGCTACGAGCCGCGTTCAGGGATTCGAAAGGCCTGACGTGGAATGAAATCGGCGGCGGGATCGTGGGAAAGGTCCTGCCCGCCGTCGCCAAGGTCGGATTCCTTGCGACGACGTACCAGTCCCATCCGATCGCATTCGCGCTCTCCGTCGTCCTGTCTTTGTCCATAGAGACCTTCCACGGCGTCGGGGTCAACGTTTGGAATACTTTCCAGGACAAGATAGGACGCCACCGCGGGATCGTCTATCAGAATCTGTTCAACCTGATATACGGACAACTGATCATCGGCTCGTACCGAACCATCGCCTATTTCTCCCTAGGCAATATCGCGCCCTACTGGTCCTTCGAGTATCTGCACGACGTCGTCATAATGACCGTCGTCGGAGCCTTCTTTGGAACTCTCGGGCATCGCGCTCTGAACTCGATGTACGCGAAGGGACGCGTCCCGCGCTGGGGCCGCGCCAGCATCCAGCAGGCGCGGGACTTCTGCATGATGGCCCTTGGGCCCTTCTTGGGCTCGGGGGATATGTTCATGACCTGGCTGCTCTTTAGCCTATCGCAAGCGCTGGACTTGACGCTGTTCATCATAAACCAGACGCTGGAAACCCGCCCCATTATTTACTTCGCGGAAGAAGCCGTCGCCGAATCGAATACTTTCCGGAAGTTCTATATCGATAAGGCGCTCCCGTTTAAAGAAGCGATGTACGGCCTCAAGGAATCCGACCTTGCAAGGCCTCTGGTCTCATTGATTAGGCGGCTAAGGAGAAAGCTCTCGCAATAGCTCTAGCCTTAGCGTGGTCGCGACCTATACTAAGAATATGAATTATTTAATGAATGCGAGGCAGTTCATCAGCCTCGCGATACTCTCCAGCATGCTGATAGCCCAACAGTCAGTTGCTGTCGAAACGATGGCAGGAGACATTAGAAGTGGAGTTCCTAGAGGAACTCCCGCGGCAGTTGCCCCCATCGCTATCGCTCTGGGAGGCTCCACCGCTCTTGTAACAACTCCGGCAGTCGCTCCCGTTTTGGTAGCCGTTCCCAATCCCGGCTTGGTGGCCGCCGATTCTACTCACCTACGGACTTTGGCAGCCGCTCCCGTTTTGGTAGCCATTCCCAATCCCGGCTTGGTGGCCCCCGACCTTACTCACGGACAGACTCCGACGGAGCCCGCCGCTATGACAGCCGATGGCGGGAGGACTGATGCTACCCCGATTGGACATGCTGGGAACACCCCTGCGCAATCCGGATCCGCTTGGGCAAGGCTGTCGAGCTTAGGAAGGCGGCTCCTCGGAATGCAACCTACGAAGTGCCGTAAACCGCAAGACGAGCAGCCTCTAAACGAGATGTTCGACGGCACCGGTCTAGTCGCGTATGTGGTGGCGCCTGGACGTCAAGCTGCCATGATGCCCTTGAATGAATTGCCGGGTTATATGGCTGAAACCAGATTCGACAATGATTTCAATGACAAGAAAGGACATCTTCGGCTCATCCTTCCCGACACGCCCGGGCAGACTGACGACGAAACCGATGCCGCCGTGGCCGGGTTGCAAGGTCACCTTCACAGCATAGGCTTGAACGTCGGACGTGGCCGCGCGCGCGCCGAGTTCATCCCGGTCGATAGCATACCCACCATAGGCGGCGCCTCCGACACTGATCCGGCCGCAATAACCGACGGGCGTTTTGGTTTCAAAATCACCCCCAGGATCCGAGTCGCGGTAGCCGCTGGAACCGCTGGACTTTATCTCGCGCTTTACGGAATCGGCGACGTCGTGGCGCCGCTGATGCTGGCAAGCATCGTCTCCAACGTCGATCGAATCGTAGCCGAGCTTGCTTATACCGTAAGGATGCTTAGAGCCTCATCCCAAGATTCGAGACGCGTGACGTGGAACGAAGTCGCCGGCGGTATTGCGGGCAAAATCATCCCCGCGTTGGCCAACATCGGAGTATTTGCGACGCAGTACGGAGTCCAACTGACGGCGATGGCCATGGCGGGAGGAGCCATGATCCTCGAGGTCTTTAGCGGACAAGGCATTAGCGGGTGGAACACCTTCCAAAACGCGATGGCGACGCTGGCGGGGCCGCACTTATTCGCCCTGACTTTGTTGGTGGGACTGTCGCTGTCCGTGGAAACGTTCCACGGCATATGGGTGAATCTGTGGAACACCTTCCAGAGCAAAATCGGCAGGCACCGTGGAGTGGTCTACCAGAATCTGTTCAACCTCATATACGGCCAGTTGATCAACGCCTCATACCGAACGGTCGCATACATCACCTTGGGCAACGTCGCCCCGTATTGGTCCTTCGAGTATCTGAAGGCGATCTTCATGATGACGGTTATTGGAACTTTTATCGGGACCATGGGCTCTCGCAGTCTGAACGAGCTTTATGAGAAAGGACTCATTTCGCGCAAAGGACGCGCCACCATCCAGCAGCTAAGAGACCTCCCCGGGATGCTGGTCGGGCCGTATGTTGGCACAGGAGACATGTTTTGGGCTTGGGTGTTTTTCTCTCTGATGCAGACCGGCGATACCACACTGACCACCATTAACGCGAGACTGCAGACCCGGCCCATCATCCACATCGCGGCACAAAGCGTCGCTGATTCGGACGCTTTCCAGAATATCTACATGACGGAAAAGAAGTCCCCGTTCCAGGACGGCGTAGACGCCCTAACAAGTTCCATTCTCGTGCAACCGTTTGTAGCCGTCTACAATTGGTTGAAGGGTGTTGCGGCAAGACGGCGCCCCTAATGTCAGCGTCTTGAAACAACTCGTCCGCGGCGCAACGCTCTGCAGCCTGCTGATAGCCCAACAAGCCTCGGCTTTGGACGCGGCTGTTCATATGCTCCGCGCTGAGGCGCCTGATTCGGCTCCCAGTGTTTTGGGAGTCATTTCCGTGGTGGCACCGGTGACTTTAGGCATGTATCCCTCAAGCGGTGGCCCGGTTGCTCATTTAGAGCGGCCGGGCATCCCCGATTCAGTTCCAGCGCTCGCCTATCCGGCACCTATCGCTCCCACAGTTGTCCAGCCGATAATTAGGCAGTCTCAGCCAAGACCCGCCTCCGCTCCTGGGCATAGCGATCAGAAAAGCGCTCCTCGCATCCAGACTCCAAGACAGACCTCCCCTGGAACCACGGCGGAAGCGCTGACAGTAAACCCTGGGAGCGTTATCCCTCCGGAACTGGCCCATCAAGCCAGCCCTCGATCGCTCGACAGTGATCTTGATGGGATTTTCGACGGCCGTGGCCCCGGCGGACGGCCCCTCGTCGCCTACGTAGTCGCGCCTGGACACGAACCATTTATGGTGCCTCTTGCCGAACTGCCGGCTGCCGCCGCCGAATCCGGCTTCGCCGCCATCTTCAACGAAAGGTCCAATAATCGTCTGATGGCTGCCGCCGCCAGCATTTTATCCCGACCTGACCTTGGGCAAAGACGCCAAGGCCATTTGCGCGTCATACTGAGCGATGAACGGCAAATGCCCCCCGATCGGGTCGACGCCTATGTCACCGCGTTGAAAGGCCATCTTCAAAGAACGGGACTGTTCGTTCGAGACGAACTTGCACGTGCCGAGACAATCCCGGCCAACTCAAAAAAAGAAGCCGTAAAGAGCGAAGACGGATCACGCCGAACGGGAAGACAAAGCCGCCTTAACATCGCGACTCGCGCCATACTCGCCGCGGGAGTCGCCGTCTCTTATTACGCCCACTTCGGCGTCGGAGACGTCGTGGCGCCGTTGATGCTGGCGGGTATCGTCTCCAACCTCGACCGCATCGCGGTCGAGGTCGCTTACGTCGTGAGGGTTCTTAAATCCGCGGCCAAAGACATGCCGTATGGCGTTACATGGAACGAAATCCTCGGCGGGATCATGGGGAAAACGGGATTCGCCGTCATCAATATCGGCGTCCTGTC
>CAIQSZ010000227.1 GCA_903874575.1 uncultured Elusimicrobia bacterium | reverse complement strand
GACCTTCATCCTCCCCGGCGGCGGTCCGGTCGGCTCCGCCCTGCACGTCGCGCGGGCCGTGGCGCGCCGCGCCGAACGCGAAGTCGTGGACTTGGACGGGCTCCAGGCCGCCCCCGAGGGCGTGATCGCCTACATGAACCGCCTCTCCACCTGGCTGTTCGTCGCCGCGCGCTGGGCCGACAGGACGCAGGGCCGCGCCGATACGCCGTGGGCGGGCCTGCCGAAGGCCTGAGCTACTTCAAGGGCGCCGCGCAGCCCTGGCCGGTCAACCGCGCCCCGCCGGGGATGCCCTGGCAGACCACGACCTGTCCCGCCGGACAGCACTTCTTCTTGATCGCTTCGAACTGCGGCGCCTTGGAGCAGTCGGACGGAAGATTCGCGAAGCCGCCGCAGATCACGCTTTGCGCGGCCGCCGCGGCCTCCCGTTTCTTGCCCAGGCCCTGAAACGAGACCGGCTCGCCCAGACCGCCGCCGCGGGCGCCGCCGCCGCCGGACATGCCGGTGGACTCGCCGCTCGGCGCTTTTTTGTCCGCGGCGCCTCCGCATCCCGAGGAATCGCACGCCCCCAGAATCGCCGCCGCCGCCGCGATCAGCAGAAGATGACGCATTGCGGTAGTTTAGTGCCTCGCGTCCCATCCGTCAATGCTTGCGCGGGCCGGCCCCCGGACTGGTAGAATGGGGGCATGGTTCCCGACCTCCTCGACGCCCTGTGCCGTCCCGCCGCCTACCGCCGCTTCGCCGGCGAGAATCCGGCCCGCACGGCCACCTACGTGGCTTTCCTCTCCTTGGTCTTCGTCGCCTCCATCGGGGTCGCGGTCAAGCTGCGCTTGGCACCCCTGTTCACCGAGACCTTCTCCTGGCTGGAAACGCAAATGCCGGAAATCCAGTTCGCCGGCGGCGTCGTCACCAGCACGCCGCCCGGACCGCTCCGCCTGGAGCACCCGCGCGCCAAGGAAATCGCGCTGATGGTGGATACGACGCGCAAGGAACCGGTGACGCCGGCGCAACTCGAAGAGGCCAAGGTTCTCGCCTACGTGACCTCCAACGCGCTGTACCTGAACCGCGGGCGGGGCCGGGTCGAGAGCATCGACTTCTCGAAGTCCGGCGCCGAACGCCCCGTCAAGCTGGACGCCGCCGCTTACAAGGAAATGGAGCGCGCGTTCAACTGGATCTTCTATCCCGCGCTTCTTCTGTTCTTCTTCCTGGCCTTCGCGCTCTCCATGGCCGTGAGCGGACTGGTCTACGCGCTGGTCGGGCTGATCGCGGCGTCGGCGTCGCACGCGACGCTCTCCTTCGGCCAATTGTTCCGCCTGAGCGTGCACGCGCAGACGGCGGGCTGCCTGCTCTACGCGCTGGACGCGATCCTGCCCTTCGCGATCCCTCGGTTGCCCGTCGTTTCGGCGATACTGACCCTGACCTTCCTCGTTTTAGCCGTGCGCGCGCACGCCCGCGCGGCGGAGGAAACGCCCGCTCCGGCCGCATGAAGAAACTCGTCTTTCTTGCGCTCGCGGCGGCCGTCTCGGGAGGCTGCGAGTTGTTCGCCACCGACTTTCGCCTGTCGGGAACCGTCGACGTGGCGCCGCGCCTGCGCGACCGGCTCCCGAAGGAGAACGTGATGCTCTTCATCGTCGCCGAGAACGCCGGCGGCGTGCCGATCGCGGTACACCGGATCGTCAACCCCGAGTTCCCCGCCGCCTTCCGACTGGGGCCGTCGGACCTGCTGATACCCACCGTGCGCCGCCGCGAGCCGCTGAAGGTTCACGCCGAGATGAACACCCACGGCGACGTCGGAACCCCGAAGCCCGGCGACCTGGAAGGCGACGCCAAGGGCGAGTTGTTCCCGGGGATGGGCGGCATCCGCGTGGTCCTGGACCTTCAGCGGTAAGAACCGCCGCGCGGCCGCGACAGGCCCCGCATGAAGACGGCCGCCGCGAACGCGCCGAAGACCGTGATCCAACCCCAGGCGACGGGCAAATAGCCCAGTTCCGAAAGCGCCAGCAGGCCCAGGTCGAGGACAGAGGCCGCCGCGAACGCGCCGAACGCGGCCTCGTCCCCGCCGCGCTCGGTCGCCAGGCCCGAGGCGAACACGCCGACCAGCGGGCCCGCGCAAAGGGCGCCCGACTTCGTGGCCAGCGACAGCGCCGCCGGAACGGAGGCGAACAGAACGGCCAGCGCCGCGGATGCCAGCGCGAACGCGCCGGCCGCCCAGCGCGCCGCCCCCAACGCGCCGGCCTTCGACGGCATCAGGAGGGCGAACGGCCGGCGCAGATCGGTCATGAACGCGGCGGACAGCGACGCCAGCGGGGCGTCGATGGACGCCATGACGACGGCCGACAAGACTAGGCCGCGCATGACCCTCGGCATCGAGGTGATCGCGAAGTGCGGGAATATGCCCTCCATGCGATCGGGAAGCGCCATGCCGGGGTTCTGCTTGTAATACACGAACAGCAAGGTTCCCACGGACAAATACAGCAGCAGTACGAGCAGGGAACCCAAGAGCGAGAGGAGCACCGCGTTGCCCGCCGCGCTCGCGTCCTTGGTCGCGAGATATTTCTGAGTCTGCTCATGGTCGCAGCCGAACGCCGCCGCCGATCCGACGAACCCCGTGAGCAGGGCGCCCCAAAACGCGGACGGCGCCGCGAAGTCCGCCGCCCGCAGTTTGCCGGCGGTCGCGGCCAGGCTCCAAACTTCCCCCAGGCCGCCGTCGACGCGGCGCAAAAGGAAGAGGATGCTGAGCGCGCCGACCAGCAGAATGACGGACGTCTGAAAGACGCCCGTCCAGACCGCGGCGGGCGCTCCGCCCCGGGCCAAGGCGGCGACCGCGACGACGGTGAACAGCGCCAAGGTGGGCCAAAATCCCCAGCCCAGAAGGCCGCCCGCCGCCGCGCAGGCGGCCAGCAGACGCACGGACGAGGCGAGCAGGCGCGTTCCGACGAACGCTCCGGCGGCCGCGGTCCGAGTCCATGTCCCGAAGCGCGTCCCCAACCACGCGTACGGCGTCGCTCCGCCCCCGGCGAAGAAGGCCGGAACGAAAACGAACGCGACCAGGACGCGCGCGGCGGCCGCTCCCAGGAAAAACTGCAGGTGCGTCCAGTCCTCGCGGAAGGCGGCGGCCGGCAGGCCCACGACGCTCAGCACGCTGACCTCGGCGGCGACAAGGGCCATGCCCGCGGCGGGCCACGGCAGGCGCCGTCCGGCCAGGAAATAGCCGTCGGCGTCTTCGACTTCAGCGCCCAGCTTCCAGCCGAGCGCCGTCATGCCCGCCAGCAAGAGGAAGAACACCGCGTAATCCGAGGCCGTCAGGCCGCCGCCGGGAAACCAAGCGCTCATGAATGCTCCATGATCGACGAAGGCATAATGCCTTTTCCGATCCGCTTCCGGCAATTGTATAATCCCCCCGTTATGCTCTCCACCAGAACATGAGCCTGCGCGCCGCCCTGGCCGTCTCGGTCTTTTGGACCCTGTCCGCCCCGGCGCGCGCGCGCGCCTACGTTTCCCCGCCTTACGACGCGAAAGCCGCCGCGCTCGACGACCTCTCGCGCGAACTGCTGACCGACAACGGCTACGAGCTTCGCGACGACGGCGTCGTGTGGGACAAGATCGGCGAGACGGCCGTGACGCGCGACGACATGCCGTACCTGCTCTCGCGCCTGGCCAGCGCGCGACGCTTGCACGCCCTGCTCCAGATCAACAACATCATCAACCGCTACGACGCCGAGCGCAAGCTCACGGCGGAGGACCGCGAGGCCGTGCGAACCGTCGCGCGGCGGAACTGGGTCGTGTTCGGCCTCGTGCCGCGGCGCGATTTCCGCCCCTATTTTTCCATCGAGGAATTGGAGACGCTCGATAAGATTTCCCCGCGCTTCGACTCGATGAGCCCCGTCACGATGACCGATCCCTCGCCCGAGTCGCCGACAGCCGCCCCTCCGTCCGCTGCTCCGGCCGTCACTCCGGCCATCGTTCCCGCCGTAGTCCCGGCCGCCGCGGCGGCCGTCACGCCGGTCGCCGCGGCCCCGGCCCCGGCCGCGCCTGCGAAAGCGGTCCCGTCGTTGATCCCGATGGCGGACATGCCGTCGCTCAAGCGGGAATCGCCCTTCGCGCCGGCCGTTCCGATCGCCTCGGCGACCTTCGTCGCCGCGCCCGCCGCGCCCCCGGCGGTCGCCACGGCCGTCGCTCCCCAGCCTCGAATCGCCCCGCCGCCGCCCGCGACCCCGGACCTGGGAATGCTCAAGCCGTGGACGCCGCCAGCCGCGTCGGACGCCGCCGTCGCCAAGACCAGCGCGGCCGTCGTCGCGGCGGCGCCGGCGCCCGCCCCGCCTCCTCCGGCGCCGGAGCCGCCGAAGCCCCGCGCCCTCGACGCGTCCGACTATGAAAAATTCGTCGCCGAGGGCCCGTACACGAAGGACGGCCGCGCCCTGCTCGACTTGATCGGCAAGCGCGCCCCCGACTACTGCCTGCCGTTGCTGCGCCGCACGGTGGTCAACGGCATTCCGCAGATCGCCTTCGACGGCGCGCGGACCGGATCCGCCCTGCGCGCGGCGCTTTTGCGCGATCCCGCATCGCCTCAAACGCCGCCGGTCGTCGCCCTCAGTCCGGGCCCGGTGTTCCTCGTCGCGAAGAAGGGCCTCTTCGGCTCGCGCCGGGAAGTCGTGCTCCCCGAATCCCCGGACGCCTGGACCGACCTGGGAACGAGCCGTCCCGCCCTCGACGCATTCACCGGCGTCAAGCCCGCGGCCGCCGTGGAAAACGGCGACTGGGGCGCGGTGCGCGTCTATGCCGACGGCAGCCGGCGCGGCGCCTATTCGCAGATCGAGCAGGCGGGCGAACTCCTGGAGCAGTTGCTCCTGCTCGGCCTGGCGCGCGAGGGGCTGGACGCCTCGCCGTACGCCGCGCGGCGCTGGGCGCGCGCCGCCCGCCTGATGTTCTCCGCGCGCATGAAGGACGAGATGCGCCAGGACG
>CAIQSZ010000226.1 GCA_903874575.1 uncultured Elusimicrobia bacterium | reverse complement strand
GGCGCGGCGGTCGCTCTCCTCGAACAGGAAGCGACCATTCCGTTCATCGCCCGCTATCGTAAGGAAGCGACGGGGGGGCTCGACGAGGTGGCGCTCGCCTCGGTGCGCGATCGGCTGGCCCAACTGAAGGAGTTGGACGCGCGCAAGGAGGCCATCCTCAAGTCGCTGGAGGAGCGCAAGCTGTTGACCGACGCGCTGCGCGCGCAGGTCGTGGGAGCCCCAACGCTCGCCAAGCTGGAAGACCTTTATCTGCCGTACCGGCCGAAAAAGCGCACGCGCGCGACGATCGCCAAGGAGAAGGGGCTGGAGCCGCTGGCCGACAAGCTGTTCGCGCAGGGCGCCGAGGATCCCTCGGCGCTGGCGGCCGCGTTCGTGGACGCGGAGAAGGGCGTGAAGGACGCTCAGGAAGCGCTGGCCGGGGCGCGCGACATCATCGCCGAGAGGGTCAGCGAGGACGCGCCCGCCCGCGCCAAGCTGCGCGAGGTCTATTTCGCGAAGGGGGCGTTCCATTCGAAGGTGATTTCCGGCAAGGAGATCGAGGGCGCCAAATTCAAGGACTACTTCGACTGGAAGGAGCCCGCGCTCAAGTCCCCGTCCCACCGCGTGCTGGCCATGCGCCGCGGCGAGAAGGAAGGCTTCCTGTACATGAGGGTCGAACTGCCCGAGGAGGAGGCGATCCCCATGCTGGAGGCGCTGTTCGCCAAGGGCGAGGGCGCGTGCGCCAAGCAGGTGCGCCTGGCCGTGGAGGACGCGTACCGGCGCCTGATGTCCTTTTCCATGGAGACCGAGGTCCGGCTGGACACGAAGAAGAAGGCCGACAAGGAGGCCATTCTGGTCTTCGCGCGGAATCTGCGCGACATCCTGATGTCTTCCCCGCTGGGCCATAAGAACATCATGGCGCTGGACCCGGGCTTTCGCACCGGCGTGAAGCTGGTGTGCCTGGACCGGCAGGGCAAGCTTCTCCACCATGACGTGATCTTCCCCCATACCGGCGAGGGCGCGCGCGCCGAGGCGGACTACAAGACGCGCAAGCTGGCCGGCGCGCACAAGACCGAGGTCGTGGCCATCGGAAACGGCACGGCGGGCCGCGAGACCTAGGAGTTCGTCCGCGGGCTCAAGCTTCCCGGCGTCGTCGTGGTCATGGTCAACGAGAGCGGCGCGTCGGTGTATTCCGCCTCCGAGGCCGCGCGCGAGGAGTTCCCCAACGAGGACATCACCGTGCGCGGCGCCGTCTCCATCGGCCGCCGCCTGATGGACCCGCTGGCGGAGCTGGTCAAGATCGACCCGAAATCCATCGGCGTGGGCCAATACCAGCACGACGTCGACGAGTCCGCGCTCAAGCGCGGCCTGGACGACACCGTGATCTCGTGCGTGAACAGCGTGGGCGTGGAGGTGAACACGGCCAGCAAGGAGCTCCTCTCGTACGTGTCCGGCCTGGGATCGTCCTTGGCCAAGAACATCGTGGACTACCGCAACGAGAACGGGGCGTTCGCGTCGCGCGCGGCGCTGAAAAAGGTCCCGCGCCTGGGACCCAAGGCGTTCGAGCAGGCGGCCGGCTTCCTGCGCATCCGCGAGGGCAAGAACCCCCTGGACGGCAGCGCCGTGCACCCGGAGCGCTATCCGGTCGTCGAGAAGATGGCCGAGGACCTGGGCTGCGCCGTCAAGGACCTGGTGGCCGACGGCGGCCTGCGCGCCAAGATCGATATAAAAAACTACGCGACCGCCGAGGTAGGCGAGCCCACGCTGCGCGACATCCTCAATGAGCTGGCCAAGCCCGGGCGCGACCCGCGCGAGCGCTTCGAGGCCTTCGCCTTCGGCGACGTGTCGAAGCTGGAGGACGTGAAGCCCGGC
>CAIQSZ010000225.1 GCA_903874575.1 uncultured Elusimicrobia bacterium | reverse complement strand
GGAAAGGTCGTCGTAGATCACCAGCACGGATTTGCCTTGCCAGAGGAATTCCTCCCCGATGGAGCAACCGGTGTAAGGCGCGATGTAGAGCATCGGCGCCGGCTCGGAGGCCGAAGCGGCGACGATGATGGTGTAGTCCATCGCGCCATGGTCCCGCAGGGTCTGAACGACGCCCGCCACGGTCGATTGCTTCTGGCCGATGGCCACGTAAATGCAGATCGGACGGTTCGGCTGGGTCTTCTGGTTTATGATGGTGTCTATGGCGACGGCGGTTTTGCCGGTTTGGCGGTCGCCGATGATCAGTTCGCGCTGACCGCGGCCGATCGGAATCATGGCGTCGATGGCCTTGATGCCGGTCTGCAGAGGCTCGTTCACGGGGGAGCGCTGCATGACGCCGGGGGCCACGATGTCGATAGGCCTGCTCTTCGTCGTTTTGATCGCGCCCTTGCCGTCGATCGGACGGCCCAACGCGTCCACCACGCGACCGATCATCGCGTCGCCGACCGGAACCTGGGCGATCTTGCCGGTGCGGCGGACCGCGTCGCCCTCCTTGACGAGTTCATCGGAGCCGAACAGCACGCAACCGACGTTCTCTTTTTCAAGATTGAGCACCATGCCCATGACGTTATTGGGGAATTCGAGGAGCTCGCCGGACATGGCGTTCTCCAAGCCGTAGACGCGGGCGATGCCGTCGCCGACCTGCAGGACCGAACCCTCTTCCCGCAGTTCCGTGGAGCCGGTGAAGCCCTCGATCTGCTGTTTGATGACGGCGGTGATCTCTTCGGGTCGAATAGCCATGTTATTGGATGCTCTCTCTCATGCGGCGCAGCTGGCCGCGCAGGCTGGAATCGAGGACCCAATCGCCGATCTTCACGCAGACGCCCCCGATCAGCTCCGAGTCCTCCTTGACTTCGAGTTCGACGTCCTTGCCGGCGAAAACGCCGAGCCGCCCGGCGAGCGCCTTGCGCGCCTCGGGCGACAACGGGCTCGCGGTGCGCACGACGGCCTTGACCACGCCGCGTTTGTCGGCGGCCAGCCTCCCGTACATCGCGGCGATCAGGGGAAACAGTTCATAGCGCTTCTTATCGATGAGCAATTCCAGGAAGCGCAGCGTCATGGCGCCGACCTTTCCGTCGAAGTCCGCGTGCATCAGTTTTTTCTTATCGGCGGCCGCCACGCGCGGATGACGCAGGATCGGGTCGCGGGCCGACAGCAGTTCGCGCGCGGTCCCCAGTTCCGCATGAACCTTCTGATCTTCAGACCTTCCCGCCGCGGCCTGGAACAGCGCCGCCGCGTAGCGGCCCGCGAGGACGCGATCTGAGGACCGCATCAATTCCTGTTCGCCTTCGCGGCGTCGAGGTCCTTGAAGAAGCCGGCCAGGACGCTCTTCTGCACGTCTTCGTCGACGGAATTACGCATCAGCTTCTCGGCCGCCAGCACCGACAACGTCGCGACTTCCTTTCGCAGCTCGGCGACCAGCTTGTTCTTCTCGACGGCCAACTCGGCGAAAGTCTTATCCTTGACGGCCTGCGCGTCGGCCTCGGCCTCGGCCTTCAGTTTCGCACGCAGAGCCTCGCCGTCCTTCGTCGCGGCGGCCAGCAGTTCCTTGCTCTCGGCCTGGACGCCGGCCATGCGCGCCTCGAGTTCCTTCTGTATGCGCTCGGCTTCCGCGCGCGCCCTTTCGGCGGCGTCGCGATCGGCCTGTATGCGCGCCTCGCGCGCCTCGACGGCATGAAGCAACGGGCCCCAGGCGGCGAACTTCAGCACGGCCACGAGGCAAAGAAAGGTGACGATAGTCCAAAAGATCAGTCCCGCGTCCGGCGTCAGAAGTTCGCCCATGTCTGTTTACGCTCCCGCTGATATCTGTCGCTCGAAATCATGTCCCCCGGGCGGGAAGTCCGCGCCGCCCGGGGGACGAGCCGATCTCAGCGCGTGGCCGCCGCTTCGACGGACGCGCCGGGGCGCCCCGCCGCGGCAACGCCGCCGTTGAGGGCGAGAGCCGACAGCAGGACGCTGACGAGCGCCAGCAAGCCCAGGCCCTCGATCATCGCGGCCGGGATGATCATCATCGTCTGGAGAGAGCCGGCCGCCTCGGGCTGGCGCGCGGCGCCCTCCAAGGCGGACGACGCGAGTTTCGCGATGCCGTATGCTCCGCCGATGAGGCAGAGGCCGGCTCCCAGGAAAACGCCGATGTAAGCGATGCCGATGTAACCCATGTTCCAAGTCTCCTTGCGACAGTATCCGGGAACGCCCAAGGGCGTCGCGGGTGCGACCTCCGCGTCTCTAGTGCGGGTGAACGGCGCCGCCGACGAACAGGGCGGTCAAGAAGGTGAAGATGTACGCCTGCAAGAACGAAACCAGCACGTCCATCACGTAGATGAACAGCGCCAAGCCGACGGCGGGCACGGTCATGCCCAGACCGGCGGCCTTGTTCATCGCGGCGAATATGAAGATCATGCACAGGAAAGCCAGCGAGACGACGTGGCCGGCCAGCATGTTCGCGAACAGACGGATGCAAAGCGAAATACACTTGGCGAACATGCCGAACACCTCGATGACGAACAGGAGGGGCCACAGCCACCACGGCACGCCGCCGGGGACGATGTGAACGACGTAGGAAACCAGGCCTTGTTCCTTGATGCCGGCAAACTGGATGAGCCCGAAAGTGCATAACGCCATCGCGGCGGTCACATTGGGGTTGGCGGTCACCCCCGACATCGTGGGCACCAAGCCGAGAAGATTGCAGGTCAGCAGGAAGAAGAAGAGCGTCAGGAAATAGGGCAGGTAGAAGCTCGCATGGCGGCCGAAGATCGGCTCTAAAATGTCGTCGCGCACGAACAGAGCCGCCGGTTCGAATATCGCGCGCGCTCGCCTGGCGGCGGCGGACTGCGAACGGGCGGCGAAGGTGAGCGCCAAGACGGATATAGCGCATGCGATCCACATCGTCACGATCAGGGGCGACAGCCCCAGGTCGACGGCCCCTAGAAAGGGCAGGCGGGCGATAATGTGGTGCGAGAACTTGCGGTCGACCAGGTGATGCGCCAGAATGTGCTCGAAATTCATCTAACTCTCAGATATCGGAAATCAAAGCTCAAGAGCAGCGCCAGCAAGGCGAATACGTACGAGATCAGCAACGCGTCCAACGAGACCGCTACCCTCCGGAAGCCCCATAAAGCCAGGGTCGCCAGCACGCCCGCCCGCAACGCCATCCCTCCGCCGAAAGCCCACCAAAAAGACCTCATACCGCGTCCGCGCGCCCACATCAGCCAGACGGCGCTGACTGCGGACGCCGCCCACGCCGCCGCGGCACCGGCCTCTACTCCAAAAACCACCGCCGGCGCCGCGAAGACCTGGACGGCGACGGCCGTTCCGAGCGCCGCGACGACGGCGCCTTCAACGGCGGCCCGCGCTCCCGTCTTGAGCGCGTCCGAAGGTCCGGATGAGCCTATAGAGTCCAATCCCGATTCCGGCCAACGCTCCAACGAGCACGCCCCACGGCGACGAGTGAAAACGTTTGTCGACCCACCAACCCGCCCCGACCCCCGCAAGCGTCAGGGACGACAACTCCCAACCCACGCTCATGGCATCGGCCCAGGCGCGACGGCGCGCGTCCCTGACCCGCTCTGATTTGAGTATATCGGCGACGATTGTCGATTCTATAATATTGCAGGCAGGACCTGTCAATTTTCCGGGAAAAGGGGTATCCTCAAGCCGTGAAGACGTCCGCCACGCGCCCGGTGCGCATCTTGATCGCAGACGACATCCCGGATCTCCTCCAAGCGCTCAAAGACACGCTTGAACGAGAGGGCTTCGAAGTCGTCGCCGCCGGAGACGGAGTTTCCGCGCTCGAAGCCATCCGCGCCGACCCTCCCGACATCGCGGTGCTGGACTTGATGATGCCGCGCATGGATGGGTTCGCCGTCTGTCGCGCCCTGCGCGAGGACCCCCTGCTCGAGAACCTCCCCGTCGTCATCCTGTCCGCGTCGGGAAGCCGCGAGAACAAGGTCGAGGGCCTGGACCTGGGCGCCGACGATTTCATCACCAAGCCCGTCGATATCCGCGAACTGCTGGCGCGAATCCGCATGATCCTCAAGCGCACGCGCCAGGGCCTGGACGCCAACCCTCTCACGCGCCTGCCGGGCAACCTCTCCATTGAATCGCGCATCGAACGAGCGATCTCCGACGCGGCGCCGCTGGCGGTGCTGTACGTGGATCTGAACCAATTCAAAGCCTACAACGACGCTTACGGCTACGACTACGGCGACCGCGTGCTTAAGACTCTGGCGCGAGTGCTGGTCGACCAAGTGCGCGGCGGCGGTCCCGCGGACTTCGTCGGGCACATCGGCGGCGACGACTTCATCGCGCTGTCCACGCCGGACCGCATGGAGGAGGCCGCGCGCCGTATCTGCGCCGCTTTCGACGCCGAGGTCCCTTCTTTTTACAGCGAATCCGACCGCGCGCGCAACGCCATCGCCTCCAAGGACCGGCAGGGCAATCTCAGGGAATTTCCGCTTTTGTCGGTGGCCGTCGGCATCTGTCACAACAAGGAACGCGCGCTGAAGAACTTCGCCCAAGTGGCGGCGCTGGGCGCCGAGCTCAAGAAGGCGGCGAAATCGAGAACGGGATCGGCCTACGTCATTGACCGGCGTCGCGACGACGACAGACGATAGAACCCGCCGCGGACCGTCTCGATTTTTCCCTTCCACGGCGCGAGCGCGCGACGCAACGAGAGAACCTGGCGCGCTACGGTCGCGAGTTCCACCTCGCGCCCGTCGACGCGACGCAGCTCCGCCAGCAGGCGTTCACGCGACAGAGCGGCGCCTTCCGCCGCGAGCAGGGCGAAGAGGAGCGCGAATTCGGCGGACGCCAGCGGCAGTTCGGACCAGCGTCCGCGGCGCCGGACGTAGGCCCGGTGGGAGCGACGCTCGGCCTTCAGCCCGCCGTCGACGCTGACGCGGACCTCGGCGGCCAGCGCCGCATCGCGCAAGGACGACAGCCTCGCGGCCACTGTCTCGTCGGACCAAGTCTTGACGAGGACCTCGTCGGCGCCGGAGGCGATGCCCGCGCCCGCGCCGGAGGCGCCCAATTCCGCGTCCGTACAGGCCAGGACCACGCGCGCCGACGGGAACAGCGCGCGCAGGCCCGCCACCGCACGAGACAAGGCCGGGCCCGCGCACGCGCGATCCAACACGACCACCGCGCGATCCGCGCCGTCGCCGCCGCGGCCGGACGGCAAGGCGTCAACGACGGAAAACGTCCAGCCGCCGCGCGCGGCCGCCGTGCCGAGTCTCAAGGCCCATACGACGTCCCGCGTGACGGCGATCACGGGACTAGACGGCCTCCCAAGCCGCCGCCAGACCCTGGCCGACGCCGACGCACAGCGCCGCCAGGCCCTTTTTCGCTTTGCGGCGGCGCATCTCGTGGAGCAAAGTCACCACGATGCGCGCGCCCGACGAGCCCAATGGGTGCCCCAGCGAAATCGCGCCGCCGTTGACGTTGAGCTTGGCGGGGTCCAGGCCCAACTCGCGCCGGCAGGCCAGCGCCTGCGCGGCGAAGGCCTCGTTGATCTCGATAAGGTCCAGATTCGCCGCCCTCCAGCCGAGGCGGCCGAGCAATTTATTCGTCGCGGGAACGGGACCGATGCCCATGTACGAAGGGTCCACGCCGACCGCCGCGCCGCCCGCCCAGCGCGCGTACGGTTTGAAACCGAGCGCGACGGCGCGCCGGACTTCCATCACGAGCACGGCGGAGGCGCCGTCGCTCAGGGACGATGAATTGCCCGCGGTGACGGAGCCGTTTGCCTCAAACGCGGGCTTGAGTCCGGCCAGCTTTTCGAGCGTGCAGTCGGCGCGCATGGTCTCGTCCCGCGCAAAGGCGGGGGATTCGCCTTTTTTCGAAAAAATCGGCACCGGCGCGATCTCTTCGCGGAAGACGGAGTCGCGCGACTTAAGGCCGCGGCGATGGCTCTCGAACGCGAACGCGTCCTGCTCGGCACGCGAGACCCCGTACTTCCGCGCGACATTCTCCGCGGTCTCTCCCATCGACGACAACGGAAACAATTCCCGCAGGCGCTCGTTCGGATAGCGCCAGCCCAGCGCGGTGTCGTATGCGGTCAAATTGCCGAACGCGTAGCCGGCCTCCGCCTTCGCCAGCGAGTAAGGCGCGCGGCTCATGCTCTCCACGCCCCCGGCGACATAGACGTCGCCCTCCCCCGCGAGCACGGACTTCGCGGCGAGGTTGATCGCCTCCAATCCCGACGAGCAAAGGCGGTTGACCGTACAACCGGGAACGCTCCGCGGCATTCCCGCAAGCAGGGCCGCCATGCGCGCGACGTTGCGGTTATCCTCCCCGGCTTGGTTGGCGCAGCCGAGGTATACGTCGGCAACCTCGGCGGGATCCAGACCGGGAGCGCGCTTGAGCAACGCCGCGATGGCGTATCCGGCGAGGTCGTCCGGACGGACCGACGCCAGTCCCCCTCCGAGACGCCCCACGGGAGTACGCACGGCGGCGACCACGACGGCTTCACGCGATCCCATCGAAATCCTCCATCTTCTGGCGCCACTCGTCGTCGACGCGTGCGGGACGGCCCAACGCGTAGTCGAAGGCGATCATCACCGACTTCGCCAGCGCGACGAGCCGGCCGGTGGCCTTCTCCTCGACGCGGTAGCTCATGCTGATGCTGGAGCCGCCGATCTCTTCGACCCGGCAGCCGACGCGCAAAACCTCGTAATGAAACGCGGGGCTCTTGTAGTCGATCTCAACGCGCGCGATGATGACGCCGAAGTCCTCGGTCTTCACTCGGCCCAAGACCTTCTTGATGTATTCGATGCGCGCGCTCTCGAGGAAGCTCAAGTAATTGGCGTTGTTGACGTGGCCCAGCGCGTCCGTGTCGGAAAAACGCACCGGGACCTCGGCGACGATCTTGAAGCCGTCCATCAGCCCAACATCCCGAACGCGGCCAAGCGCACGGCGTCGGCCGCGGCGGAGAACGGCATGGCCGCGGCGGCGGCGCGCGCGACCTCGCCCATTTTCCGAAGCTTCCCGCGGTCGGCCATCAACTCGACCAGCGCGGCGGCCAGCAGGCGCGGCGCCTTCTTGGGGCTGGGGTAGTGAATCATGCGCCCCGCGTCGGGGGGCAGGATATCGCGCACGCCGTAGTGATCGCTGGCCAGCACGGGCAAGCCCGCGTGCATGGCCTCGACGACGTTGAGCCCGTAGCTCTCGTGCACCGACGGAGAGACGAACAGATGCGGCAGGCGCATATACGCGCGCTTGGCCGCCGCATCCAGGTAGCCGGGGAACACGACCTTCACTTTCTTGAGCCGGGCGGCCGCGGCCTTGACCTGTTTGTGGTACGACCGGCCCATCATGAACGCGGGCTCGCCGCAGATGAACAGGCTGACGTTCTTGCCGTCGAGCGCGCCGTTGATTTCAAGTTGGCGCAAGGCTTCCAGCAAAAGATGGATGCCCTTTTCCGGCGAGATGCGCGACAAGGTCATCAAAACGAAGGCGTCGGGACCGATCTTATGATAGTCGCGTAAATCGTCGGCCCGATTCTCGTCGGCTAGGGTCGCGCCGTCGGACCACACGCCCCACGGAATCACCGCGATGCGCCGGTCCAACTCGGCCGCACCGACGACGTCGCCGTAACAGCGGCGGATGGTGTCGGCCATGGCCGTCGACGGAACGACGATGCGCCGCGACTGCGCCACGGTCTCGCGTTGCTTGTCGAAGACCAAGTTGAGCAGGTCGGGGAGGACCCAGTCCGCGCCGGCCGACTTCAACTTCTCATGCACGCGCGTCAGGCTCTCGGGCGCCAGGAGGCGGCGCAGATACAGCTTGTTGAAGTAATCCACCACGTCGACGTGCCAGATCGAGAGAATTTTATAGCCGGCCCGCGCCAGCCGCCCGAGCGTCGGTCCCTCCGAAATGTCATTAACGACGACGGCGGTGTCGGCGGGGCGCAATTCGCCCACGCGCTCCAGTATCCACGCGGTGGTCTGCTCCTCGAAGTCGCGGCAGAAGCGCGCGTACGCCAACTCGCCCAGCTCGACCAGGCCGCCGTCCACGCCGGCCAGCCGCGCGTACTCGCAGGAGGGCGACGGGGACTCGGGTCCCGACCCCAGCACGATCAGGCGCCATTTCTCGTCGGGGGCCCAGTGCCGCGCCAGCTGCAGCCCGACCATCGCGCCGCCGCCCAAGGGCGTGCGGTCCATGGGATAGCCGAGGTGGCTGCCGACGAAGACAAGATGCTTCAAGCCCCGGAATTATATATAAGTGTCGGAGAACCTCACCGGAATCGGGAGCATCCATGAAAGCGGCATCAAAAACCATCGTCATCGCCGGCGGCGCCCGGACCCCCATCGGGCATCTCTCCCGCTCCCTGGCGAGTCTGGCTCCCGACGCCCTGCTCGTCGACGCGATCGAGTCCGCGCTCGCGCGCGCCCGGCTCCCAAAGGCCGCCGTCGACGGCGTGATCGCCGGCTGGGTCGGCCAGGCCTTCTCCGCGCCCAATATCGCGCGCGTGGCCGCCCTGCGCGCGGGCCTGCCGGAAAAGGCGCAGTCGGTGACCGTCCAGAACAACTGCGTCTCCTCCATCGAGTCCATCGCCTCGGCCGCCCGCTTCATCCTGGCCGGCGAGGGAGACGTCTACGTCGCCTGCGGCGTCGAAGTGATGTCCCGCTTCCCGTACTCCATCGACGGTTCGCGCGCGTCGAAAACTCTGCGCAACCTGGACACCGTGAAGGCGAAGTGGAGCGAACTGCTCGCCAGCACGGACGTCGCCGTCGTCGACTCCATGGAGGCGGGCCTGACCGACCCGGTCGAACGCATCAACATGGCGGGCACCGCCGAGGTCTGCGCCCAGATTTACGGCATCGGCCGCGCCGAGCAAGACGATTACGCGCGCGAAAGCTTCCGCCGCGCCCTTGAAGGCTGGAAAAACGGCTTCTACCAGACCCATGTCGTTCCCGTCGCGCGAGGCGGCGCCGTCGTCCTGGAAAAAGACGAGTACCCCCATCTCCGAGAGGACCTGGTCGAGAAGCCCGCCATGTTCGCCAAAGCCCCGACTCTCTTCGACAACTCCTCCTACCCGCTCAAGAACTTCTATGCGGACTTCGGCCGCCATATTTCCGGCAGGACCTACCAAGACGGCATGAAGGGCTCCGTCACTTTGTTCAACTCCTGCGGCCGCTCCGACGGCGCCGCCGCCGTCATCGTCACCACCGCCGAAAAAGCGGAGGCCCTCGGTCTGGACGTCCTGGCCGAGATCAAGGGCTGGGGATTCGTCGGCAACACCCCCGCGCACATGGGCGTCGCCCCCGCGCTGGCGGCGCCGGTCGCCCTGCAAAGGGCCGGCGTCGCCTTCGACGCCCTCGACCAGATCGAACTCCACGAGCCCTTCGCCGCCACCGTCCTCTCCATCTTCAAGCTCGGCAAGGACGCGTTCGGCCACGACTGGGCGGCCAAGAATAAAGCCGGCGCTCTGAACCCCAACGGCGGCTCGATCGCGCTGGGCCATCCGCTGGGCGCCACCGGCGCGCGCCTGATGCTGAACCTCGTCCACGCCCTGCGCAAGAACCCCAAGGGCCGCTACGGCATGCTCGCGGCCTGCGCCGGCGGCGGCATGGGCGGCGCGCTCGTCGTTGAAAAGCGCTGATTCGCCGGCGCCGCTCCGCGAGGCCGTCAGTGCATGCAGGTGAAACCCATGCCGAAGAAATTCGTGGTGCCGCCTTTATGCGACTCGGCGACGACGGCCATGATGGGATCGGCGGGGACGAACATCAGGCGGCGATCTTTTCCTTTCTTGAAAAATATCTTGAGGCTGAATCGGCAACCGAGATCGATTTCGGTGCACTTGGTCTTGTCTTTCACGTATTTGAGCTCATCCTCATTGACTTCCTCGTAACCGGCGTAGAAGGCCGCCTGCTCGAGAGGCACGACGAAATCCTTCTCGCTGCAACCCTCCTTGGGTTGGATGAGGGAGCCGGCCTTTTTCGTGTCATGGATATTGATGAGATCTCTGATCTCGGCCTGTTTAGCGAGCGCCTTGCCCCGGATCTTCTGAGGCAAAGTCCCGGCATCGACGGCCAGAAAGCGCCCGACCAGTTTGGTATCCACCTCATAGGCGGGAACTTTGAGGAAATACCGGACCAACTCGACGGTGGCTTTGTCCGCCGTCGCCTTTTCCAAGGCCGCGGGCTTATCGCCGGCGCGCGCGGCCGACGAGAACGACAATAGAACGGACAATAGGCAGGCGGTCATGATCATCCCCTTTATCCGCGCGGATGGTGCTTCGAGTGCGCGGCTTTGAGCGCGGCGGCATCCAGGTGCGTGTAGATCTGCGTCGTCGAAAGGTCGGCGTGGCCCAGCATTTCCTGGACGGAACGCAGGTCGGCGCCGCCTTCCAGCATGTGGGTGGCGAAGGTGTGGCGCAGGAGGTGAGGATGGACGTCCGTCTTGAGGCCCGCGCGGCGGCCGAGCGCGCGGAGGATGCGCCAAAACTGCACTCGTGAAATCTTGCGGCCGGAGCGGCCCAGGAACAACTCCGGGGCGGAGTTCCCGAAACGGCGGTCGCGTTCGACGAGATATCCCCGCAATGCGGCCAACGCCCGCGCATGCACGGGGACCAGACGCTCCTTGGCGCCCTTGCCCAGCACGCGGACCCAACCCTCATGGAGGTTGACCGACTCGGGCTTCAACGTAAGCAGTTCCGTCACGCGCAGTCCGGCCGCGTAGAGGATTTCAAGCATGGCGCGCCCGCGCAAATCCTCATAAGAATCGCCGTCCGGCGCGGAAAGCAGGCGCGCGGCGTCCGCCTTCGAGAGGCATTTCGGCAGGCGCTTGGGCAGGCGCGGGCCCTTCAAGTTCTCCGCGGGGCTCTCGGGCAGACGGCCCTCGACGGCCTGGTAGGAAAAGAAAGCTTTGAGCGCCTCGACCTTGCGGAATAGAGAGGTCGCCTTGAGGCCTCGGCCTTTCTCGTCCCACATGAAGTCGTCCAACGCGATGCGCGGCGCCGCGCGCGGGTCCACCTTGTTCCGCTCGGCCCAGGCCAGGAACGCGCCGACGTCCGAGGCGTAAGCCTCGACGGTGCGCGGCGACAGCCCGCGCTCCAGACTCAGGTAGCGCGTGAACTCGTCGAGCAGCGGCGGCCGTGGCGCGGGCGCGGCGTCCATGCCCCTATTCTACCTCGCCGCCGCGCTCGAAACGAGGGGAGACAGAAACGAAGCGCCGCCGCCCCCGGAGGAGCGGCGGCGCGGTGCAAGGGCAGGCGCGGGCTCAGCGACCCTTGACGCCAGACTTCGTCGCGATCTTTTCGGCGGTCGCCTTGTCGGACGCGGCGTTTTCCGCCGCGACTTCCTCGGTCTGAGCCTCGGTGGCGACGGGCATCACCAGATACTTGTCGCGCAAGGCCTTCTCCAGCTTTTCGGCGGTGGCGGAATTGTGCTTAAGATAGGCCTTCGCATTCTCGCGGCCCTGGCCCAGCCGCTCGCCGTCGTACAGGAACCAGGAGCCCGACTTCTCGACGATGCTCCCCTCGACCCCCAAGTCGATGAGGCAGCCTTCGCGCGAGACGCCGAAGCCGTGAATCATCTCGAACTCCGCCGTGCGGTAGGGCGGGGCGACCTTATTTTTGACGATCTTGACGCGCGCGCGCGCGCCGACGACCACGTCGCCTTCCTTGATGTTTTCGATGCGTCGAATCTCCAGGCGCATCGTCGCATAAAACTTCAGGGCCAAACCTCCCGTCGTCGTCTCGGGATTGCCGAACATGACTCCAATCTTGTTCCTTATCTGATTGATGAATATCAGATTTGTGTACATCCTGTGGCAATTGGAAAGGGTTTGCCACTGTTTGAAAATATAAAGGCCAGAACTATTTTTACACTTTCAAAAACGAAAGTCTTTAACT
>CAIQSZ010000224.1 GCA_903874575.1 uncultured Elusimicrobia bacterium | reverse complement strand
GCTCGACGACGCGGCCGCCGCCGCGGGCGCCGCGCGGCCTGGGGCCGTCGATCTTCCGGCCGCGGCCTGGTCGCATTTCGTCGAGGACAACGGCCTGTCCGAATTCATTTCGCGCACGCTCGACGACGCCTCGCTCGGCCTGCGCCGCAAATCGGAGCGCATCCGCGAGCGCGTCCTGGCCGCGCGCCTGGCCCCGGAGTCCGAGACGGGGCGCGCGGTCGCCGCGGCCGCCGCGTCGTGCCCCTGCCTGATCCTGGGCGAGGATGCGACGCTGAGGGCCGAGGACTCCGCGCGGGCTTTATCCGCGGTGAAGGAAGCCTGGGCCGCGTCCTGGGGACCGGGCCCGCTGGGCGCGCGCCTGCGCGCGGGGCGAGGCGCGGATTTCACGGGCCGCACGCGCTTGGCGCGCGCGCCGAAGGCGGACGTCTCCGGTCTCCTGTTCTCGCGCGATCCCGGCTCGGGCCGCCGCCGCGTTTTGGTCGAGGCGTCGGCGGGTGGATTCGACGCGGTCGTCGCGGGAGACGCCGCGGCCGATCGTTGGGCGCTGGACTTCCGCTCCGGTCGCGCGCTCGAATTCGTCGCCGGCTCGCCGGGCGGCAAGCCGCTCCTGACCCCGGCGCGCTTAGCGCGCCTGGCGCGCCTGGGGCGCGCCCTCGACGCCTGGCGAGGCGGCGCGGTCGAGGCGGCGTTCTCCTTCGACGGCGGCGACTTGGTCGTCCACCACGCGCGGCCGCTGGAGCCGCCGCGCCCTCCTCAGCCTCTCGACGATCCGTTCACTCCGCGGCCGGCGCCGGAGGAGCTGAACGTGAAGCCCGTCCGCTGAACATCGACTTCAATTCGACGAGCTCCTCGTCGTGGAGGAAGCCGGAGAGCCTCAGGCCGACGGGGTAGGCGAGCAGGAGCAGGGCGCGCGGCAGCAGCCCCACGCGGGACGACGGCATCCACAGCAGGAACGTCCAGGCCGCCAGGACGCCCAGCCTCCCCCACTCGTAAGGCGTGGCGCGCGTCGCGCGGCCCAGCCGCCAGACGGAGGCGGCCATCGCCAGGTAGGCGACGCAGGTCGCCCAGGCCGCGCCCATCATGCCCCAGCGCGGGATGAACGCCAGGTTCACGCCGATGTTGATGAGCGCTCCGATCCAGGTCGCGGTCGTCACCGAGGCCATGCGCTTGTCGATCATCAGCGGCGCGAGCATGACGAAGTACAGGCCGTTGAACAGGTAGCCGAGCGTCACGACGGGCACGATCTTCAGCCCGTCCCAGTACGCGGCGCCGAACAGCGCGTGGCCGTGGAACAGCGGGGCCTTCGCCGCGGGCTCCACGAAGCAGGCCACCGCCAGCAGCACCCAGCAGGCCAGGCCCGCGAAGTAGGTGAGCACGCGCGCGATCAGGGCGTCCACGTCGGGCCGCTCGGCCCGCTCCAGCACGAACGGCTTCCAGGCCTGGTCGAACATGCCGACGAGCAGGCTCATGAAGATGCCCAGCTTGTAGCAGTTGCCGTACACGCCGGCCATGTCCAGGCCGCCCAAGCGCGCCATGATGGGGCGGTCGGCGACCTGCACGACCATGGAGC
>CAIQSZ010000223.1 GCA_903874575.1 uncultured Elusimicrobia bacterium | reverse complement strand
GTCCGGCGTGGTTGAAGACGCGCCTGGAAGCCATCGGCCTGCGCCCGGTCAACAACGTCGTCGACGTGACGAATTTCATCCTCCATGACGCCGGCCAGCCCATGCACGCGTTCGACGCCGACAAGCTGGCGGGCGGGAAAATCGTCGTGCGCCGCTCGCGCGCCGGCGAGTCGCTCCTGGCCTTGGACCACAAGACGTACGCCCTGCCCGAGGGCCTGCTCATCGTCGCCGACGCCGAGAAGCCCGTGGCGTTGGCCGGAGTCATGGGAGGAGAAGAATCCTCGGTCACCGCCGCGACGACGCGCGTGGTTCTTGAGGGCGCTTACTTCGCCCCCGCCGAGGTGCGCCGCGCCTCGACGGCGACGCGGCTAAGATCCGACTCCTCATACCGCTTCGAGCGCGGCGTGGACCCCGAGCTGGCCCGCGAGTCGTCGGTCCGCGCCGCGGCGCTTATCCTACAGTCCGCCGGCGGCGCCGCCGCCAAGCCCGCCGAGGCCGATTCCCCCCGCCAAGAAAACCCCACGGTGCGCGCCACCGTCGCGCGTCTCAACGCCATCCTAGGCGCGGATTTTTCCTTCGCCGACGCGGCCCGAGTCCTGGGCGCCATCGCCGCGGACTTCAAAATCGAAGGGGATCGCCTCGCGTTCCGCGCTCCGTCGTGGCGTCGCGACCTGACGACCGCGTTCGACCTCGCCGAGGAGATCGGGCGCTTCCTGGGCTATGACGCCGTTCCTTATCGTCTCGGCGCGTTGGCCCCGAGCGCGGCGACCCTGACGCCGGTCGAGACCGCCGCGCGCCGCGTCCGCACGAGGCTGGCCGCCCTGGGCTTCTGCGAGGCGTACAACTACGATTTCTTATCCGAGAAGTCGCTGGCCTGCGCGCGCCTGTCCGCCGACGGCCTGCCGCGCGTCGCGCGCCCGCTCTCCGAGGACTGGGCGCTCCTGCGCCCGTCGCTGATTCCGGGCCTGCTCAAGAACGCCCAGCACAACCTCGGCCGCGGCGCCGACGCCGTGCGCCTGTTCGAGTTGGGCAAGGCGTACTCCCAGCAGAACGGCGCGGTGACCGAAAAGTGGCGCGCCTCCGGGCTCCTGCTGGGCCCCGTGCTCGACGCTCGCTGGCAGCCGGCGCGCGCGCCGCGCGCCGGCTTTCCCGACGCGAAGGCCGCCGTCGAGGAACTCCTATCCGGCGCCGGCGCGCTGACCTGGTCCAAGCCCGAAGGCGGCGCGTCCGGCCGCTGGGCCTGCGACCCGCTGTTCCATCCCGGCAACGTCCTGCGCGCGTTGGTCGACGGCGCCCCCATGGCGACCGTCGGCTGGCTGCATCCGCGAGTCGCCCGCGCGTTCGACCTGGAACGCGAAGGCGCGGTGATCTTCGAGCTGGACCTGGAAACGCTGTCCTCCAAACCGCATTCGCGCGCGCGCTTCGCGGAGTTCTCCTCCCTGCCCGTTTCACGCCGCGATCTGGCCCTCGTCCTGGACAGGACGACGCCGTACGGCCGCGTCGAGGAGACCGTCCGCGGCTGCGCGATCGCCGAACTCCAGGCCCTCTCTCTGTTCGACGTGTACGAGGGCAAGGGCGTCCCGGAAGGCAAGAAGAGCCTGGCGATCCGCCTGACCTTCGGCCGCTCCGACCGCACGCTGACCGACGCGGAGGTGGCGGGCTTCGCCGCCGCCGTCGTCGCCGCTCTGGCTTCGCAGTTGGGAGCGGCGCTGCGCCGCTGACATGCAGACTTCGCTCAAGAGCCTCCAACAGCTCGAGAGCCTGGCCAAGCAGGCCTCGGAAGCCCTGCATAAGACGGCGTCGGAGAACCGCGCTCTGAAAGAAAAGCTCGACCGTCTCGAAACCGAGCTCAAGCGCCTCAAGGAAGAGTTCCGCGAAACGAAGGCGACGCTCGCGCGGCACGACCGCCTTAAGAATCGCCTCATAAAGCTCTCCGACAAGCTGGAGCGCGTCGTATGAACGAGAAAGTAGAAGTTCAGATCGGCTCGCGCCGCCTCGTCGTGGAGATGGAAGGCCTGACCCCCATGGAGATCAACATGCTGGGGCAGAAGGTTTCCGAGCGCATGATCGAGCTTCAAAGCCAGAACAAGACCGTCGCCGACACCTCGAAGATCGCGCTCTTGGTCGCGCTGTCCTTCGCCGCCGACCTGGACAAGGAAACTCGCGCCCACGACACGACGCGGCG
>CAIQSZ010000222.1 GCA_903874575.1 uncultured Elusimicrobia bacterium | reverse complement strand
GGTCAACGCTTAATAAGCGTCCGCAGGACGTCGCCGTAAAAGACCCCCGGCGCGAAAACGCCGGGGGTCGATTTTTTGGGGCCGGCCGCCGATTTGATATAAACCCCGTGTGAAACCTTCGACCCTCGTCATCGGTCCCGGAGCGGTCGGACTCGCCTTGGCCGCGGGCCTGAGAAACGCGGGACGAACCGTGGCCCTCCTCGGACGCACTCCCGCCGGCGAGAAACGCCTGACCGAGGGCTTTCTCGTGACGGGTCCCGACAGGCGAACCCGCTCGATCCGCACCGGCTTGATCTCGGCGCACGCTCTGACGACGCCGCCGACCGCCGCGTTCTTCTGCGTCAAGTCGGGCGACGCGGCAAGCGCGGCGACGTCGGCCAAGCGGTGGATCGGCCCCGATACGGCGGTCGTGGCGCTGCAGAACGGGATCGGCCATGAAAAAGTCTTCCGCCGCACGTTCGGCGCGCGCCGCACCGTGATCGGGGTCTGCTACTTCGCGGCCGACCGGCCGGCGCCGGGAGACCTGCGGCTCAACGGCGGGGAGGACGTTCTGCTCGCGCGACGCCCGGGCAACGAGACCGCGCTGGCGACCGCCGCCGGGATACTGACGACGGCCGGCTTTCGCGCGCACATCAAAGACGGCGAGCCGGGCATGTTGTGGACCAAGGCGGCATTCAATGCCGCGGTGAACCCGCTCGGCGCGGCATGCGCGGTCGAGAACGGCAGGCTGATCGAGGACCCGGCCCTGCGGGAAATATCTCTTAAGGCGCTCGCGGAAGCCGCGGCCGCGGCCGAGGCCGCCGGCCACCCCCTCGATTATTCGGACATGGCCGACAAACTTCTGCTCAGCGGCCGCAACGCGCCGCACCAGCGCAATTCGATGCTCCAGGACCTGGCGGCCGGCCGCCGCACCGAGGCCTCGGCCATCCTGGGCCCCCTGTTGGCCGCGGCGCGCGCACGAAGCGTGCCCGCCCCGACGCTGGAACTGCTGGGAGCCGTCGTCGCGCGGTTGGAGCGCAGGCTGGCCGTGAGTTCTCCCCGCCCGGCGGCGCGGCCCCGCCCCTGATCATGGCCGAGGAGAAGAAGGGGCTGGACGATGAATTCGCCGCCGAGTTCGCGGAACTGGAAAAAGCCCTTGCCCGGCTGGAATCCGACGCGCTCGCCGCGCTCCAAGCGACTCCCGCCGCCAAAAATCCGGCCGAGACCGACCTCCAAGAACTCGAGCGCCATTTGGCGGAAAGCCGGGAGAGCATCTCGAACCTGTTCGTGCACTTGGCGCGCGAACGCCGCCATGCGCGAGCCGCCATACTCACGATCAAACGCCGCCTGCAGTCCCTCCGGCGCTCGGGAAAGGCCGCGCGCGGCGCTCCGCAGCCGAGCGCGCTCCGACCCGAAGAGATCCCGAATTTCGTGGGAGCCGCCCGCCTCGCCGCTTCGCACCACTTGGACGCGCAACTGCGCGCGCTCTCCGACGCGCCCGCCGCCGATCCCGCGACGGCCATCGATGAATGCCGCCGGCTCGTCCTGATCCTGCGCCTATGCGGCGCCCTGGCCTCGGCGCCGGATCCCCGGGACGCCGATAGCCCCGCGGAAACGGTCGCTCGGCGCCTGAAGCTGTGGGAACCGGACTTCCGACGTCGACGGGCGACCTTGCTCGGAGAAGTTCCGCGCCGCCTGCCCCCTGTCGTCATGCCGCAGGCGGAACTGGACGCGCTGGTCGACGCGGCCCTGGGCCACGCGCTCGGCCGTCTGCCCAACGGCGGCATGATGTTGGCCCGCGCCGAAGAGCCGAATGACGCTCCGGCGCGGATCGTATTCCAGGATAATGCCGCCGACGCGCCCGTGATCCCGTCTCCGGACACCGCGTTGGCCACCGGCCGCCGCCTGGAGGGGCTCGAACTCGCGCTGGCGCGGGAGTTGGCCGAACGCCGAGGCGGTTCCCTGATCGCGGCGCCGGTACCGAGCAGCCGCGGACTTCGCCTGACCCTCGTCTTCCCCGCGGCCTTCGGGCACCGGCCGAAGTAAGTTACAATCCACCCATGCCCGTCCTACGGCGACTTTTGATCGTAGACGACGATCCTCTGATCGTCCGCTACTTGAGCGAAGCCCTGGCCAGCCCTGCGTGGGAAGTCGTCGCCGCCTCGGACGCAATGAACGCGTTCATGCTGGCCCGCGACCTGCGTCCGTTCATGATCCTCACCGACGTCCAGATGCCGTCCTATGGCTCGGGCCCCGACATGGTAAAGGCCCTACGCCGCGAAAAGGTCCTCGCCAACACCCCCGTCCTGGTGATCACCGGCATGCAGCCGGAGCGCGCCCAGAAGCTCCTTGCCCCGGATGACGCGCGCGTGCGCCTGATGTCCAAACCGCCCGACATCGATGCGATCTTCCGCGTCATCAAGGAACTCACGGGCGTGGACGGCGCCGCACCCTCTCCCCCCGCCGCCTAAGGCCCCGGCTCCCGCGCGACTTAGGTCTTTTTTTCGCGGCCCATCCACGGGTAACGGTAGTCCGTCGGCGGATCGAAAGTTTCCTTGATGGTGCGCGCGGAGGTCCAGCGGATCAGGTTAAGAAACGAGCCGGCCTTGTCGTTGGTGCCCGAGGCTCGTCCGCCGCCGAACGGCTGCTGGCCGACGACGGCTCCGGTCGGCTTGTCGTTGATGTAGAAGTTGCCCGCCGCGTTCTCCAGACCCAGTTCCGCTTCTTGAATCGCCTTGCGGTCGCGCGCGAACACGGCGCCGGTCAATGCGTACGGGGAAGTCGTGTCGGCCAGCTTCAACGTCTGCTTCCACTTTTTCTCCGGATAGACATGAACGGTGAGCAGGGGACCGAAGATCTCCTCGCACATCGTGACGCTCCTGGGATCGGCGCTCTCCACGACCGTCGGATGGATGAAGTAGCCCGCCGAATCGTCGCAGACCCCGCCGGACACGATCTTGTTCGACTTGTCCCGCTTGGCGGCGACGATGTAGCCCTTGATTTTCTCGAAAGCCCTCCGATCGATGACCGCATTGACGAAGTTGCCGGGGTCTTCGGGCGAGCCGACCTCTATGGAAGCCAGCATGTCCTTCACCGCTCGGCGCACCCTGGGCCAAAGGTCGGACGGAACGTAGGCTCGAGAGGCGGCGGAGCACTTCTGCCCTTGGAACTCGAAGGCGCCGCGCACCAACGCGGCGGCGACCGCGTCCGGATCCGCCGACGCGTGGACCACGACGAAGTCCTTGCCGCCGGTCTCGCCGACCAGACGAGGGTAGGACTTGTAAACGGGCAGATTGCGCGCCGTCGTGTTCCACATCGAACGGAACACCGGGGTGCTGCCGGTAAAGTGGACGCCGGCGAAGTCCGGGCTGGCGAGCAAGGTATCGGTGATCGGGCCGGACGGCCCGGAGACCATGTTGATGACGCCCGGCGGCAGACCGGCCTTCTCGAGCAGTTTCATGATGAAGTAGCCGGAAAGCATGGCCGCGCCCGACGGCTTCCAAACGACCGTGTTGCCCATCAGCGCGGGGGCGGTCGGCAGGTTGCCGGCGATCGCGGTGAAGTTGAAGGGCGTGACCGCGTAGACGAAGCCCTCGAGCGGACGAAACTGCATGCGGTTCCAGGTCCCGCGCGAACTGGACGGCTGCTGGGCGTAGATATCCTGGGCGAAATGCGGATTGAAGCGGTAGAAGTCGATGAGTTCGCAGGCGGAGTCGATCTCGGCCTGATGGAGGTTCTTCGACTGATTGAGCATGGTCGCCGCGTTGAGCGTCCAGCGCCAGTCTTCGGCCAGGAGGTCGGCCGCCTTCAGAAACACCGCGGCTCGAGCCTCAAACGGCGTATGCGCCCAATCCGCGCGCGCCTTGGCGGCCGCCGCGACGGCCTTCCTGATCTCCGGCACGCCGCCCTCGTGGACCTTTCCTATGACCTGCCCATGGTCGTACGGGGAGCGAATCTCATGTTTCTTGCCGGTGCGGACTTCCTCGCCGCCGATGATGAGAGGTATCTCGGTCTTACGCGACTTAAGTTCGCTCAGACGCGCATAAAACTTGGCGCGCTCAAGACTACCGGGCGCGTAGGACAGGACGGGCTCATTGACGGGCGCGGGAATCAAGGTTCTGGAATTCATGGCCCGATGATATCTAAATTTCCGATAATGCGGGTCATGGCGACGGAAATCGAACGAAAGTTCCTGGTGACCGGCTCCGGTTGGCGTCGCGGCAAGCGCTCCCGCCTGCGCCAAGGCTACCTATGCGCGCGCGAGGAACGTTCCGTCCGCGTGCGCCTGGAGAGCGGCGTCGGCACCCTCAACGTCAAAGGGCCCGCGCGGGGTCTGGCGCGCGCGGAGTTCGAGTACCGCATCCCGGCCGAGGACGCCGTCCGGCTGCTGCGGCTGTGCGAGCGGCCGCTTATCGAGAAAACGCGCACCCGGGTGCGCTTCGGCGGCTTAATCTGGGAAGTCGACGAATTCTTCGGCGACAACCTCGGACTGGTGGTGGCCGAAGTGGAGTTGGACCGCCCGGACCGGACCGTCCTTCTGCCGCCCTGGGTCGGCGCGGAAGTCACGCGCGACCCTCGCTACCTCAACGCGAACCTCTTCCGGAACCCGTTTCGAACCTGGGCGAAGCCCGGCCGTAAAAGGTAAAATAAGGCTGGTCGCCACCGGAGGTCTTTCATCATGGCTTGGATCAAGCGCATCGTCCTCTTCGCCGTCGTCAATCTCCTGGTCGTCGTCACCATCTCGATCACGCTCAACGTGCTCGGAGTGCGCCCGTATCTGACCGCGCGGGGCATCGACTACAACGCGCTCCTCTTATTCTGCCTGGTCTGGGGCATGGGCGGCGCCTTCATCTCCCTGGGGCTGTCGCGCGTCATGGCGAAGTGGATGATGGGCGTGCAGGTCATCGACCCGCGCCAGGCGACGGGAACGGCCGCGGACCTGGTCCGCACGGTGCATGCGCTCGCCGAACGCGCGGGCCTGCCGGCGATGCCCGAGGTCGGAATCTACCAGAGCCCCGAGCTCAACGCCTTCGCGACCGGACCCACGCGGGCGCGCGCGCTGGTCGCCGTCTCGACGGGCCTGCTCGAGAGCCTGGACCGCGGCCAGCTCGAAGGCGTCCTGGGCCACGAGCTCACGCATGTCGCCAACGGCGATATGGTGACGATGACTTTGATCCAAGGGGTGGTCAACGCGTTCGTGATGTTCCTGGCGCGCGCGGTCGCGTACGCGGTCGTACGCAGCTCGGAGCGCGAGAACAACCGCGGGCTGCAGTACCTGGTCACCATCGCGCTGGAGATCGCGCTGAGCCTGCTGGGCTCCATGGCCATCGCCGTTTTCTCGCGCTGGCGCGAGTATCGCGCCGACGCGGGCGGCGCGCGCCTGGCCGGACGCGAGAAGATGATCGCGGCGCTCCAGGAGCTCCAACGCCGCTATGAGCCTCTCGATCCCAAGCCGGCCTACGCGACGCTCAAGATCGCGGGAAAATCCGGCGGCCTGCTGGCGTTGTTCGCCTCGCATCCGCCGCTGGAAGACCGTATCGCCCGCCTGCGCGCGGCGGCATGAGCTCCGATAAACCGCTGAAGTTCTGCTTCCGCTGCAACGCGGAGAACCCCAAGACGCTCGCCGACCATGCCCCGAACTGCCCTCTGGCGAAGGAGCAAGCGGAGAAGGCCCAACATGTCTCCAAACTGGTCAACCGCTACCGCCAGCGCAACAAGTCCGGCAGAGACGCGGGCTACGGCCGCCTCGACAAGGGCGGCTCGTGCAAGCGTTGCGGAGAGAAAGTCCGCAGCCTGCTGACGCACCTCGGCAAGTGCCCAACCCCCGCACAACGGAGAGAACCCCATGGCGAACCTGAACAAAGTGATGTTGATCGGCCGGCTCACCCGCGACCCTGAGATCAAGTCGTTCAACAACGGAGGCAAGGTCGCCAACGTCGGCTTCGCCGTCAACAACCGCCGAAAGAACCAGCAGACCGGACAATGGGAAGACGTGCCGGTCTGGGTGGACTTGAAGGCGTTCAACCGCGAGACCGGACGCAAGCTCGCCGACCTTATCGAGTCCTCGCTGAAGAAGGGCCAGCAGATCTACGTCGAAGGCCACCTCGTGCTCGAGGAGTGGGCCGGCAAGGAAGACGGCAAGAAGAACTCGAAGATGGTGGTCTACGTCGACGATTTCCAATTCCTGGAAAAGCGGGAAGGCGGCGCTCCCGCGTCCGCGCCGCGCGCCGCGGCGAAGAGCGGCGGAGACGAAATCGAGGAAGTCCCCTTCTAACTCAGCCGGTCGAGGTCCATGTCGCGCAGGCGCGGCGACATCCAGGCGGCTACGGCCACGGTGGCCAAAGTCACGAAGCCGCCGGCCACCACCGAGGGCACGGTGCCCAGCACCTTGGCGGCGACGCCGGATTCGAAGGCTCCGATCTCGTTGGACGTGCCGATGAAGATGGAGTTCACGGCGGAGATGCGGCCGCGCATGTGGTCGGGCGAGCACATCTGCACGATGGCGCCGCGGATGACCATGCTGACGCTGTCCAGCGCCCCGGCCAGCCCCAGCAGGAGCATGGACAGCCATAGCACGCGCGAGAAAGCGAAGCCGATGATGCAGAAACCGAAGCCCGTCACCATCGCCAGCAGGATGAGGCCGGCGCGGCGATTGACGGGACGCCTGATCATCAGCGCGCTGCCCAACAGCGCGCCCAGCGACGGCGCGGCCTGAAGGAGCCCCAGGCCGGACGCGCCGGTCTTCAGAATGTCGCCGGCGAAGATGGGCAGGATGGCCTCCACGCCGCCGAAGAGCACGGCGAACATGTCCAGCGCCAGCGCGGACAGGAGCAGGTCGTGCGCGAAAACGAAGCGCAAGCCCCCGGTCACGCGACGGAAGGCCGACTCCGCGCCGTCGCGAGGCGGGGCGGGCTTCGGCTTGAGCAGGATGGCGGCGGCGCCGAACATGGCGGCGCCCAGAAGCAGGCAGTCGACGCAGTAGGGAAGGAGCGGGCCCTTCCAGGCGAATAGGACGCCGCCGATCCCGGGGCCCAGGATGGACGCGGTCTGAAACGCGGCCGTCGACCACGCCGCGGACACGGTCAGCGCCTGGCGCGAGACCATCTGCGGGATGAGCGCGTAGGTCGAAGGCTGACCGAAGCCGCGCGCGCAACCGGCGATGAAGGCGGCGACATAGATCCAAAACACGCGGGAACGATCGGGGACGGCCATCGCGGGCAAAGAAACGACCAGAAGCAACCCCGCCGAAACGGCGACGCCGCGCAGGACGTTCTTGTACACCTGGAGCGGATCGCGGCGATCGACGACGTCGCCGGCGATCAGAGCCAAACCGATGGCGGGAACCGCTTCAAACAGGCCGATCAGCCCCAAAAACAGCGGGTCGTGCTTGATCGAATAGACCTGCCACGCCATCACGAGCGTCTGCATCTGCAGAGCGAAGGTCAGCAGGAAGCGCGCGAACGTGAGCCGGCGGAAATCGGGCGAGTCGAACGCAG
>CAIQSZ010000221.1 GCA_903874575.1 uncultured Elusimicrobia bacterium | reverse complement strand
GCCGCCGCGCCTGAGCTTCACGGTCGCCGACAGCGAGTATTTGGTCACCTTCGCGGTGATGCTCGCCGTCTCGCTGATGATCAGCACGCTCGCCGTGCGCTTGCGGCGCGAAGCGGAGTCCGCTCGCCTCGCCGAGTCGCGCGCCGAAACGCTGCGCGATTTGAGCCAGCGCCTGGCCGGGACGCGCGGGGTGAAGCCCACGCTCGACGCGGGGACCCGTCATCTCTCGGAGGTCTTCGACGCGGAGGTCTCGGCGCTCGTGCCCGGGGAGGACGGCCGCCTCGTGGCCCGCGCGTGGTCGGGTCGCGAGCCCGCTCTCCCCGAGAAGGAACTCGCGGTCGCGGCCTGGGTGTTCGGCGCGGGACGTCCCGCCGGCCTCGGCGCGGACGCCCTTCCGGTCTCGACGGCGCTGTGCACGCCTCTGCTGGGCGCCGCCGGACCCGTCGGCGTCTTGCGCATCGAGCCTCGTCGGCCGGAGAGCCTTCTCGACCCCGAGCGGCGGCTTCTTCTCGAAGCGTTCGGAAATCAGATCGCCTTGGCGCTCGAGGCCGAGCGCGATCAAGACGACGCGCGGCGCGCCAAGCTCAGCGCCGAGACCGAAAGACTGCGGAGCTCCCTGCTCAGCGCGGTATCGCACGACCTCAAGACGCCGCTCGCCGCCATCATCGGTTCGTCGACGCAGGTCTTGCGCGGGAACCGCCTTGCGGTCGCGGACCGCCCGCTCATCGAGAACGTGCGCGACGAGGCCGAACGCCTGTCTCGCCTGGTCCACAACCTCGTCGAGGCCACGCGCCTTGAATCCGGCGGCGTGAGTCTGCGCAAGGAACCGCAGCCCCTGGAGGAGGTCGTCGGCGCCGCCCTCGAGCGTTTGGCGCGGCGCTTGGGCGACCGGCCCGTGCGCGCCGATTTTCCCGAGGACCTGCCTTTAGTGCCGCTCGACGCGGTGCTTCTCGAGCAAGTGTTCGTCAACCTCATCGAGAACGCCCTCCTTCATGCGGACGGCGCGGGACCCGTCGAAATCTCCGCGCGCCGCGACGGCGCGAGCGTCGTCGTCGAAGTCCGCGACCGCGGCCCCGGCTTGCCTCCCTCCGACCTCTTGAAGGTGTTTGATAAATTCTATCGAAGGGCGGCCGGCGGCGGCGCGGGCTTGGGGCTTGCGATCTGCCGCGCGATCATCGAGGCTCACGGCGGACGCATCGAGGCGCTGAACCGCGACGGCGGCGGCGCCGCTTTTCGCTTCCGGCTTCCTGTCGAGGCGGGGCGATGAGCCGGGCGAAGACCGTGCTCGTGGTCGAGGATGAACTTCCCATCATTCGTTTCTTGCGGCCCGCGCTTGAGGGATTCGGTCTGCGCGTCGTGGACGTGGGCCGCGGCGGCGCCGCGCTCGATCTGGCCGTGAAAGTCAAACCCGACGTCGTCCTCCTCGACCTGGGTCTGCCGGACATGGACGGCCTCGACGTGCTCGCGGGTCTGCGCCGCTGGAGTTCGGCGTGGGTGATCGTTCTCTCCGCCCGCGGCGGCGAGAGAGACAAGATCGCGGGCCTGGATGCGGGCGCCGACGACTATCTCGCCAAGCCGTTCGGCGTCGACGAACTGCTCGCGCGCATCCGCGTGGCGTTGCGTCACGCCGAGAGCGCGGGACATGAGCCGGAGGCCGTCTTCTCCGACGGCGATCTCAAGGTGGATTTGGCCCGCCGCAAGGTATGGGTCGGCCGCAAGGAGACGAGGCTGTCTCCCCTCCAGTTCGCCCTGCTCGCCGCGCTGGTCCGCAACGCGGGCAGGGTCGTCGGCCACGCCGCCCTCCTCAAGTTGTTGTGGACCGACGGCGAAGGCACGCCCGAGTCGGTGCGCCTGCTCGTGCACCAACTGCGCCACCGGCTCGAGAGGGATCCCGTGCGCCCCCGCCATCTGAAGACCGAGCCCGGGGTCGGCTACCGCCTCGAAGCGTCCGAGTAGAGGCGCGTCAGCCGACGCTTTCGGCGCTGTAGCGCGCGATCAGGCCGGTGCGCGTCGCGTGGCGGTAGGTAAGCTCGAAAATCCGGCAGGCCGCCGCCAGGTACGCCAGGGCCAGGAGACCGGCCGTCAGGACGGGCGAGGAGGAGGACGGGCGCAGGCCCGCGGCGATGGCGCGCATGGATTCGAAAACGTAGGCCGGGGGCAGGAGGCGCGAAACGAGCCGCATCCAGGGCGGCAAAGTCGAGACGGGATAGAACACTCCCGCGAACGGGGCGATGAGCGCCGGGATGGGCCAGACGAGCCACTCGGAGGCCGGGCCCAGCCGCAGCACGAGGGCCGAGGCCATGATTCCCAGGGCGATGCCGAAGATGAAGAGGACGGCGAGGTAGGGCGCCATCAGCGCTCCGTAGGCCGCGAACGAGAGGCCGAAGCCGAAACAGGCCAGCAGCAGCATCGCCGCCAGTCCCAGCGCGCTCGTCGCGACGCTCGAGACCACCAGGCCGCCCAGATACTCCCAGAGGGTCAGGGGCGAGGCGAAAAAATTAAGGAAGTTGCGGGCCCAGACGTCTTCGAAGAACGCCATGGTGACGCCCTGCATGACGCGCATGAAGAAATCCCACAGCAGCACCGCGCCCAGGATGGTGGCGACGAAGCTGAAGCCCGCCGCGGCCACCGTGTTCAGATAGCGCGTCAGGAAGCCCCAAAGCGCCATGTCCACCGTCACCCAGGCGAACAGCGGCAGGACGCGGGAAAGACTGCCCCGCATCAGATAGAACTGACGGAGCGCCACCGCGTAAAGGCGCGTGAAATTCATAAGGACAGCGGCTCCCGCGCGACGGCCACGAACAGGTCTTCCAGCGTTTTCTTGCCGTGCTGCTCGGGCAGGGTGCGGGGATTGCCCTCCAGAAGGATCTTGCCGCGCGAAAGGAAAAGGACGCGGTCGCAGACTTCCTCCACCTCGTTCATGTTGTGCGACGTCCACAGGACCCCGGAGGCGCCGCGCGCGACAAAATCCTTGATCCGGGCGCGGATTTCGCGCGAGACGGACGGATCGAGCGACGCCGTCGGCTCGTCGAGCAGGAGCAGGCGGGGTTCGTTGAGCATGGCCTTGGCCAGGCCCAGCCGCGTCTGCTCGCCGGAGGACAAGAGGCCCGCCTTCGTGTCCCGGTATTTTCCCAAATCGAATTGTTCCAAAAGCGCGGCGACGCGCGCCGCGAGGTCGTGGACCCCGTAGATGAGGCCGAAGATCCGCAAGTTTTCCGTCACGGTGAGATTGCCGGGCAGGGGCGCGTAAACGGCGGCGAAGTTCATGCGCTCGCGGTCCGGGATCAGGATCTCTCCCGCGCCGGGCTCGAGCACGCCCAGGATCATGCTGATCGTCGTCGTCTTGCCGGCTCCGTTGGGGCCCAGCAAGCCCACGATCTCCCCGGGGGCGACCTCGAACGAAATCCCGTCCACGGCGGCGGCGCCGCCGAAGTCCTTGCGCAGGCCCGTCACCGAAAGTATTTTTTCCATGGCGAGGTCAGGAGCGAAAGCGAAGAAGCGCCGCGACGGCCAGAAGGCCGAGCGCGCACAGCGCCAGGCCGAGCCGGAGGGCGGGCGAGGTCATCTCGAGCGACAGCGCGTGCGCTCCGGGCGGGACGACGAGGGCGATCAGCGCGTGGTCGGCGCGGTACAGCGGGACGGCGCGTCCGTCCAGGCGCGCGCGCCAGCCCGGGTACCAGACCTGACTGAGAACGAGGAGGTTCGTACCTCGGGAGTCCAGCGCG
>CAIQSZ010000220.1 GCA_903874575.1 uncultured Elusimicrobia bacterium | reverse complement strand
CCCCGTCGCCCGCCGGGTTGCTTATGTAGCTCCCGATGATCGTGTTGGCGGAAACACCGAACAGATAAAGGGCTTGGTAGCCCTCGGCATTGCTGGTGATCGTGCTCTGGCTCAACGTGTTGCCGCTGGAGTTTCCGTCCAACCAAGCCCCGGTGCCCGCCGGATTGCTTAGGTAACTCCCGCTGATCGTATTGGACGAAGCGCCGTACAGCACGAGAGCGTGATAGCCGGCGCCATTGGTGGTGATCGTGCTTTGGCTCAGCGTGTTGCCAACGCCGGTGAGATAGACGCCGTTGCCGCCTCCCGTATTATCCGCGCGGATATTGTTGAGCGTGTTGGATGAACCGTCCAGGGAAAGAACGGAAAAAGAGCCTGCGGCATATATGGCGCTCTCGCTCACGGTGTTTCCATTGGAATCGGAGCCGATGGTAAGGCCGTGACCGTTCGCCGTATTTTCTATGGCGTCGAACTCCAGCATGTTGTTGGACGAATTGCTGACATAGAGCGTGGAATAGCCTTCGCCTCTATTGGTGATATCGTTCTGACTCAGCGTGTTGCCGTTGGCATTGTCCAGATTTAGAGTTTGCATATTCTGGCTGTAGAGATAGCTCTGGATGATCGTGTTGCCGTTGGCATTATCGGACAAGTAGGCGCCTAGGCCGTCCAAACTGCCCAGATAACTGCCGCTGATCGTATTGGACGAAGCGCCGGACAGAAGCAAGGCGTCGCCCCCATTCACCTGCGCCGAGCTGTAAGCCACCGTCGTCATCGTGCTCCCCGACAGCCAGAACCCCGAGGCCTGCGTCCCGGCCATCGTCACGCCCATGTAGCTCACCGTCGTCCAGCTCGACAGCCTCACGCCCGCCGCGCTGATCAAGCCGCCCGCGTCCTGCACGCTCACGCTGCTCAACTGCACGTACGTGGACGACACCAGCACGCCGTAGGTCATCGCGTTCGTCGGCGCGATATTCACGCCGGAGACCACGACCGACGAGTTCGCCAGCACGAACGCCGCCGTCGAGTTGGCGGGGGGGGAGACGATCGGGAGGAAGTTGCCCGTCGTGGAGCCGATGACGATCATGTAGTCGTTGGTGACGACGCTGGCGACGCTCACCTGCTCGGCGTAGGTCGCGTTGTCCTGGATGTCGACGCACCAGTTGCCGGTCAAGGTGCCCGAAGGCAGGCAGGCGCCGATCGTCGCGCAATCGCCGCCGCCGGCCTGCTTGACGACCTTGCGCGTGCCGCAGTTGAATCCGGACCCCTGCGCGGAGACGGAAAAAAACGAAAGCGACCCGAGGAGGGCCGCGATCTGGAGGAACACGCGAGTGTTATTTATTCCTCTTATAGTGCCGCGCATCGCTCACAAGATTAGCGAGCCGGTGCGAAATATTTGTTACGGAGGGGCGAAGTCCTGGCTCCGCGCGGGGGGTGGGGGGCGGTCAGGGACGGAAGGTGTAGCCGATGCCGACGACGGTCTCGATGCGGTCGGCCAGCGGGGGGAACTTGCGGCGCAAGGATTCGACGTGCTTGTCCACCGTCCGCGTCGACACGGACGGCAAGGACTCCCAGACGCTCTGCAGAAGCCAGCTGCGCGGCAGGACCCGGTTGGGCTGGCGCAGGAACGCCAGCAGAAGCATGAGTTCCAAGTGCGTGAGCGCGACGTCCCGGCCTTTGAGGGTCGCGCGGTGCTCCTCGGGGTAGGCGGCCACGTCCTTCCACCGCGCCGCCTCCTCCGCGGCCGGCGCGCGCGGCCGCGCGCGGGCCAGCAGATTCCGGATGCGCGCGACGAGCAGGTCCATGTCGAGCGGCTTCGTGAAGTATTCGTCGGCGCCCTGGTCCACGCCGAGAACGACGTCGCCCGACGACACGGCGACGGCCGACATCAGCATCATGGGGACCGCGCGCGTGGCCTCGTTGGCGCGCAGGACGCGCACGACGTCGCGGCCGTCCATGCCCGGAAGCTGGACGTCGATCAGGCACAGGTCCGGGCGGCGGCGCAGAAGGCCGTCGAAGAACTTGCCGGGCGTGGCGTACGCGTCGACGGCGAAGCCGGCCTTGGCCAGGACCAGCTTCAAGAGCCCAAGCATCTCGTCGTCGTCGTCGAGAACGGCGATCCGCCCCGTCATGGGCGCGCGCCTCCCGGGTCCAAGGCGGATTTCGCCGCGGCCAAAAGCTCCGCGGGATCGAAAGGCTTGAGCAGGTAGCCGGTGGCGCCCGCGCTCAGCCCCTCGGAGACGTTCGAGATCGCGGAGCGGACGGTGCACAAGACGACGGGAACCGCGCGCCCGGCCTCGGTCTGGCGCAGGCGGCGGCAGACCTCGAAGCCGTCGATGTCCGGGAGGTGGCCGTCCAGCAGGACCATGTCCGGACGCTCCGCCGCGAAAACCGAAAGGGCCTGCGCGCCGTCCACCGCGGTCACGACGGCGTAGCCCGCGCGTTCCAGGACGCGGGAGATGATGGCGCGGAAATCCCTCTCGTCGTCGACGACCAGTATCTTCTTGGCGCTCACGCCGTGACTGTAGCTCACCCGACGCGGGGGCGTCAAGACGCGACTTGAATTCTTAACATCCGTGCCTTATGCTTCCCCTGATGGGAGACGAAGACCTCGATTGGCTGGGCGACCTGCGCTGGAACGGCTATCCGCATTTGACGCCGGTGCGCGACATCGCGTCCGAGGAGGGACGCCCGAACGCGGCGGGCGCCGCGCCCGATTCGCGCCTGGACGAGCTGACGCGCGAGAACGAGTCCCTGCGCGCGAAGATCGACCGCTTGGCCCGGCTCTCCCAGGAGTTCGAGCGCCGCCTGCGCGAGACCGGCCAGGCCTACGAGGGCGCCCTCATGGAAGCCGAGTCCAAGATGCGCACCACGGTGTAGAGTT
>CAIQSZ010000219.1 GCA_903874575.1 uncultured Elusimicrobia bacterium | reverse complement strand
GACAAATCCTCTGCATCAGGTGATCCAATGCTCTAAACCACTCAGCGATTTCTCCGGCGAAACCAACGGGATGAGAGGTGATTGGGTGTTGGTCAAAACGCTGAAAATCGTTTGGGTCCTATGCGCCGTAGGAGTCCTTGCCGTGACGATATATTTTGACGCCCCCGGCCACGAAATAGGCGTCCTATTCGTATGGGGCATGCTCTGCCTGGCCTTCCCGGCCAGCTTGCTCGTCGCCGGTCTGATAACGGTCTTAATCCTGCTCCAAGAGCAGTTCGGCGCGTCGTTCCTGAACGCGGGCGGGAGCTACGCGGGATACCTCGCGGCGTGGCTGTGCTTTTTTACCGCGGGCTACGCGCAATGGTTCGTACTGGCGCCGTGGCTTTGGCGCCGGTGGAAGGAAGAACGCGCTCGGAACGGGAGCGCGGCCTAGCCGCGCAGCGCCGGGTCCGTCTGGAGGGCGGTGATGCAGGCCATGGTGACGATGTCGTCGACGGAAGCGCCGCGAGAAAGGTCGTTGACGGGCTTGTTGAAGCCCTGCAGGATCGGGCCCAGGGCCTGCGCGCCGGTCAGGCGCTGGACCAGCTTGTAGCCGATGTTGCCGGACTGAAGATCGGGGAAGATCAGAACGTTGGCGCGGCCCGCGACCTGGGAGCCGGGGAACTTGCGCCGGCCGACCTCCAGGTCCAGGGCGGCGTCGCCCTGCATCTCCCCGTCGATGGGCAGGTCGGGCGCCTTCTCCTTGGCGACGCGCACGGCTTCCTTGACCGCGTCCACCAGCGCGTGCTCGGCGGAGCCGTTGGTGGAGAAGGACAGGAACGCCACGCGGGGCTCGATGCCGCACAAGGCCTTGCCCATGCGCGCCGACGAGATGCCGATGCCGGCCAGCTTCGCCGGCGCCGGATCGACGTTGATGGCGCAGTCGGCGAAGATGAGCACGCCGTTGTCGCCCTGCTCCGGCTTCGGGAAAACCATGATGAAGAAGCTGGAGACGGCGCGCACCCCGGGCGCGGGCTTGATGATGTGAAGGGCCGGACGCACGGTGTCGGAAGTGGCGTGAACGGCGCCGGACAGGAAGCCGTCGACGCGGTCGTTGTGGAGCATCATCACGCCGAAGACCATGGGGTCGGCCACGGATTTGCGCGCCTCGGCCTCGTCGACGCCTTTATGCTTTCGCAGCTCGAAATACTGCGCGGCGTACTCGGCGTATTTCGCGTCCTTGACCGGGTCCACGATCTCGATGCCGGAAATATCCGCCCCCTCGGCGGCCGCGATGGCGCGCGCCTTCTCGGGGTCGCCGAGCAGAATCGGCACGCACAGTCCATCTTTCTTGAGGACGGCGGCCGCCTTCAGCGTACGCTTATCCTCGCCCTCCGGCAGGACGATGCGCTTGCGCAGCGCGGCGGCCTTGCGGCGGAGATCGGCGATGACGGGGGCGAGAGGGGGCGTGGTCGTGTCCATGGGCCGACTTTAGCGAATCGCGCCGTCGGTGGGCAAGCCGCCCGACGACAAGCGGGAGGCGGCGGCACGGTCGAGCAGCCACAACGTTTCCCCCTCGTTCGCGCGCACCAACGAGGCGGGACGGGACTCGTCCGCGGCCGTCTCCAGGATAAGACGGACCATCTCGGCCTTGTCCTCGCCGGAAACGACGAACACGACCTTCTCGGCCGCGTCGATCACGGGAAGCGTGATCGTCACGCGGTGCGACCGCTTCGCCTCGATCCAGACCGCGACGACGCGCTTCGTCGACTCGCCGACCGCGGACGTGCCGGGGAACAGGGACGCCGTGTGCCCGTCCGTACCCAGGCCTAAAAAAATCCAATCGAAGCGCGGGCCGTTCAGCTCGTCGGCGTAGCGCCGAGCGGCCTCGTCGGGCGGGAGCTCCGTGCGCACGCGGTGTACGCGGGACGGCTCCAGCGGGACGTGCCTCAGCAGGACCTCGTCGACCATGCGGAAGTTGCTGTCGGGGTGATCGGGGGGCACGCAACGCTCGTCGCCGAAAAAGATCTCCACGCGCGACCAAGGCACGCGCGTGCGCAGGGGGTCCTGGGCGAGCAGGGCGTACAGCGCCTTCGGCGTGGAACCGCCCGACAGCGCGGCGCGGAAAGCGCCCGTCGACGCGGAGGCCGCGCGCGCGAACTCCTCGGCCCCGGCCGCGGCCAGCGCCGCCGCGTCGGGAAGGACCCGGATCAACCGGCGCATTCGCGCCACCGGCGGCCGTCGCGGCGCAGGAGTTCCTGGGCGGCGTCCGGCCCCCAGGATCCCGCCTCGTAGTTCGGGAAATCCCCGGGCGCGTCCTTCCACGCCGCCAGCACCGGCGCGACCACGCTCCACGCCGTCTCCACCATGTCCGCGCGCTGGAACAAGGTCGCGTCTCCCGTCATGGCGTCGTAGAGCAGGCGCTCGTAGCCGGTGTTCGGCTTGGCGCCGAAGTAGGACTGATAGTCGAAGTTCATGTCGACGGTGCCGATGTTCACCGCCGGCCCCGGAATCTTCGCGCCGAAGGTCAGCGCGATGCCCTCGTGGGGCTGGATGCGGATCACCAGCTGGTTCGGCGTCATCGCCTCGACGGGGGTGTCGCGAAACAGCTGGAACGGCGCCGCGCGGAACTGCACGACGATCTCCGTCGAGCGGGCCGGCAGGCGCTTGCCGGCGCGCAGGTAGAACGGCACGCCCGCCCAGCGCCAGTTGTCGATGGTCAGCTTGAGCGCGGCGAAGGTCTCGGTCGAGGAGTCCTTCGCGACGAGGGGCTCGGCGCGATAGGACGGCGCCCGGATCCCGCCGATCGCGCCGTCGCCGTACTGCCCGCGAACCGCGTCGCGCCTCGCGGCCTGCGGCGTCAGCGGCGCGATCGCGCGCAGGACCTCGACCTGCTTGTCGCGCACCGCGTCGGCGTCGAACGAGATCGGCGGCTCCATCCCGATCAGGCTCAGCAGTTGGAAGATGTGGTTGGGCAGCATGTCGCGCAGCACGCCCACGCCGTCGAAGTAGCCGCCGCGGCCTCCCACGCCCAGTTCCTCGGCGACCGAAATCTGGACGTGATCCACGTAGCGGCGGTTCCAGATCGGCTCGAAAATGCCGTTGGCGAAGCGCAGGACCAGGATGTTCTGCACCGTCTCCTTGCCCAGATAGTGATCGATGCGGTAGATCTGGCGCTCGGTCAGGATGGTCTTCAATTCGTCGTTGAGCGCCTTCGCGCTCTCCAAGTCGGAGCCGAAAGGCTTCTCGACGACGACGCGCCGCCACGCGCCGCGCTCCTCGCGCACCAAGCCCGCGCTCCCCAGGCGCCGCGCGATCGGGCCGAAGAATTCAGGAGCCGTCGCGAGGTAGAAGAGTTCGTTGCCTCCGGCGCCGCGCGCTGCGTCCAGGGCGGCCATCGCCTCGCCCAGGCGGCCGTACATGGCGTGATCGGCGGCGTCGCCCGCCAGGTAGTGCAGGCGTTCCGACAGCCAGCCCAGCGTCGCGGCGTCCACGGACGCCGGCGCGGGCGCGAACTCCTCGATGCCGGCCAGGACCTTGCGCCGGAACTCCCCGTCGGTCATCGCGCGGCGCGAATTTCCCACCAACGCGAATCCGTCGGGCAGAAGCTTCTGCGCGGCCAAGTTGTACAGGGACGGGATCAGCTTGCGCGTCGTGAGGTCTCCCGAGGCGCCGAACACCGCCATCACGCAGGAGTCGGCGGGACGGACGGCGCGCGGAAGAGGCACCGAGTCCGGGGTCATTTCGGAGCCGCCGCCTTGGGCGGCTCTTTGTGTCCCCCGAACTTCTCGCGCATCGCCGACAGCAGCTTCTCGGCGAAGGTGTGCGCGCGGCGCGAGCGGAAGCGCGCGAACAAGGACGCGGCCAGCACCTCGGCCGGAACCGATTCCTCGATCGCGGCCTGGACCGTCCAGCGGCCCTCGCCCGAGTCGGCGACGAAGCCCTCGTAGCGCGCCAGCGCCGGGTCCTCGGCCAGAGCCATCGCGGCCAGGTCGAGCAGCCAGGAGCCGACGACGCTGCCCCGCCGCCAGAGTTCGGCGACCTCTCCCACGGGAATGTCGAAACGCTGCTCGGCGGGAAGCTCCGGCGACGACGCGTTCTTCAAAATATCGAAGCCTTCCGCGTACGCCTGCATAAGCCCGTACTCGATGCCGTTGTGGATCATCTTCACGAAGTGGCCCGCACCGACGGGACCGCAGCGCAGCCAGCCGTCGACGGCGGTGCCGCCTTCCTCGCGGCCCGGCGAAGGCGGCACCTCGCCGCGGCCCGGCGCGAGCGTCTCAAAGACCGGAGCCAGGCGGTCGACCGCCGTCTGCTCGCCGCCGACCATCAAGCAGTAGCCGCGGTCCAGCCCCCAGACCCCGCCGCTCGTGCCCACGTCAAGATAGGAAACACCTTTCTCCTTCAACTCCCGACCGCGGCGCACATCGTCCTTGAAATAGGAGTTGCCGCCGTCGACGACGACGTCGCCGGCCCGGAGAAGGGCACCCAAGGCCGAGACGACGGATTCGGTGGGCGCGCCCGCGGGCACCATCACCCAGACCGCGCGCGGCGCGGCGAGCCGTCCGACCAGGTCCTCGAGCGACGCCGCCGGGACGGCGCCGTCGGCCGCCAGCGCCCTGACGCTCGCCGGGTCGCGGTCGTAGGCGACGATCTCGTGACCGCCGCGCATCAAACGCCGCGCCATGCCCGCGCCCATGCGTCCCAGCCCGACCATGCCGATCTGCATATCGCCCTCCGTCCCCTGCGACGATAGCCTATCGCGCCTACGGCCGTCCAGCCCGTCAGCCGCCGACGCGCACGCGCACGCCGGCGGAAAACGAGATTCCCGGCGCCGGAACCAGGTAGCGCTCCGGCGCGAAGCTCGCCGGGTTGGTGCCCAGGATCCCGCGGGTCTCGTAGCGCCGGTTCAGCAGGTTGTCGCCGCGCACGAAGACGCGCACCCCGCCGCGCTCGTATGAGGCGCCGCCGCCCAAAGTGCAATAGCCTCCGAGCCGGGCTTCCGTGTTGCTCTCGTCGCCGAACAGGAACTGTGACGACACGCACAGTTCGTCGAGCCCCGCCGACGCGCCCGCGACCGGATGGACGGAGCCGCCGAAAGAGACGCGGTGGCGCGGGACCTGCGGGATGTAGCCGCCGGCGCGAACCTGCTGGGTCGCCGGCCACGGGGCCTTGTCCAGCGCGAACGCCGTCTGGAAGGTCGCCTCGGTGTAACCATACTGGAAGAACGCCTCAGCCGCGTCGGCGCGCTTCGCCCTCAAAGTCGCTTCGAAGCCGTCGCGACGCGTCTTGTCGATGTTGGTGTTCTGACCGAAGCCCGCGGTCGGGTCGTACACCGGGTAAATTTCGTCGCGGACGACGGTGCGGTAAACCGAGACCGCCGCCTCCCCCCACGCGCCGGCACGGGCGCGCGCGCCGACCTCGCCGCTGCGCGCGCGCGCCGGCTTAAGGTAGGGGCTCGACGAGAAAGGCCCCAGGGCCGCGACCTCGTCGGCCGTTGGCGCGCGGAAGGCGTCGGACAGCGACGCGAAGAGCTCGACGGCGTCGTCCGGATTCCAGTTCAGGCCCAGGCGCGGCGAGAAGTGATGGTACTCGCGCACCCCCGAGTTCGCGCCCGCGAGGCGGTCGTCGTGTTCCAGCGTCGCGCGGTCCCAACGCGCGCCCGCGGTCAGGACCAGGACGCGCGGCAGGAGGTCGAAGGACTCCTGGGCGAAGACGCCGAGGCGCCGTTGGACGTCCAGGCTGGAGTTCGCGTACGGGAAACCGCCGAAGCTCCCGGCCGAGGTCGAGTCCGACGCGTCGCGCGCCAGCTCCACGCCGGCGCTGAACGCGCTGACGCGGCCGCGCGCCGCGCGGCGGTCGTCGGCCTGAAGCGTGGCCGACAGTCCGTCCATCGCCGCGCGCGACGAGGATACGGAGGTGCGTCCCCGGTTCAGGGGCGTGTTCTCCAGACGGCGGCGCGCCGAGCCCAGGACCGACAACGAGGTCTCCGTCGTCAGCGCGCGGCGGACCCCGAGCGCGCCCTGATTCAGCAGGG
>CAIQSZ010000218.1 GCA_903874575.1 uncultured Elusimicrobia bacterium | reverse complement strand
GTCGTCGAAGATGGAGCGCGACAGCGGCAGGACTTTCACGCGTCCCTCGTTGCCCACGACGGACACGTCCACCTCGTCGCCCTCGATAAACTCCTCGATGATGACGGGGCGGTTGTATTTCTCCAGGAGCATGGCGACTTGATCTTTGAGCGCCTTGAGGCTGGTGACGACCGAGGAGTTCGAGATGCCGATGGAGTTGTCGGTGTTGGCCAGCTTCACCATCAGGGGGTAGCGGAGGTCTTCGCGGATAGGCTCGTCTTTTTGGAAGACGTAATCGAATTTCGGCGTGGGAAGGCCGTGCTGCTCCAGAATCTTCTTCACTTTTATCTTATCGATGCACAGCGCCAAGGTCAGCGGATTCGAGCCCGTGTACGGTATGCCCAAACAGTCCAGGATGGCGGCGGCGTGAGGCTCCAGCAGGGACGAGTTGTTGATGCGTTCGCAGACGTTGAAGATCATGTCCACGTTGGCGTTGGCGATCTTTTCGAACGGGAGAGGCGTCTCGTTCATGTCGAAGAAAGTGACTTTATGCCCCTTCGATTCGACGGCCTTTTGGATGTTGAGGCCGACGGAGGTCAGGTCGGCGTGGACCGCGCCCTCGTCTCCGGCCTCCGCGTCGTAGATGTTGCAGAGGATGCCGACGTGCAGGGCCTTCTTGTCGAAGTCGAAGCCGCGGACCTTCTCGATGCGCGCGGACTGCAGGATGCGGCGGCGCGCCACCTGCGCGGCGCCGAAGCGGTTCTTGCGCCGCGTCTTGCCCAGCGACGAGGTGGAGTCGAAGCGCGCGATGGAGACCGAAACGTTGCGCAGGGCCCCGTCCAGGTTCTCCTCGGCTTCGGCGTAGGTGTCGCCCCGGCCGACGGCCCAGCCCATCGTCTCGAAGCCCTCGGGCGGCACCAGCGCGGCGTCGCCGGGCTCCTTCTGCACGGTGATGTCGTGGACTTTCAGCGGGTCCGGCTTTTCCGGCGGGAGCTTCACGCCGACGACGACGCCGGAATGTTCGGGGATCATGTACTTGCCGACGAGGTGGCAGCGCGGCTCCTTGAGGCGCCTGGGCGCGCACGGGAAGCCGAGCGCGATCCTCGAGGCTTCTTCGATGACGTCGACTTCCCACACGGTCTTGATCCAGTCGTAGAGGTAGTCTCCGCCCATGCGCGCGTTGAGTTCGATGAGCTTGGCGCCGGACGGCGTGATCTTGGCTTCCAGATGCAGCGCGCCCGTGGTCAGGCCCAGCGCGGCGACGACTTCCTTGGCCATTCTGAGCACGTCGGAGAGGTCCTTGGCCTCGTGGCGCGAAGGCATCGCGTCGCCGGTTTCGACGAAGAACGGCTCCTTCGTCGGGAAGTTGTCGGTGAACGCGTGGAACTTGATCTCGCCGCCCTGCACCAGCAGGTCGACGTCCACCTCGGCGCCGTCCAAGTACTCCTCGGCCAGGATATCGGTCCCGTATTTGTAGATCGGGTCGAACGCGGGCGTCATGTTCGTCTTGATGTACTCGAACGCCTTCTTCGCCTCGTCCAGGCTGTCGAGCTTGACGACGAACTGGCTCTTCACGCCCCACGCGGGCTTAAGCACCAGCGGGAAGCCGATGCGCAGGGCCGTCTTTTCAAGGTCGGCTTGATTTTTGATCAGGGCCCACGCGGGCTGGTACTTCGAGAGCTTCGCGTTTTCGAGGGTCTGGCGCGTCAGGTACTTGTTGCGCGCGTTGAGCGCGGCCTGCGTCGTGTTGCCGATCCAGCCGAAGCGCTGGGCCAGCATGGCCGCCAGAGGGACCGCGTTTTCCCAGAAGGTGATCACGCCGTCGATCTTCGTGGTCTTGACCAACTCCTCGACCTTCGCCGCGCAGGCGACTTCGTCGAGGGGATCGCCTTCGATGAAGCCGTCGGCCAGCTTCGACACCCAGTTCGCCTCGGATGAGATCAAGATCATCTTCGGCCCGAGTTCCTTGAGGCGCATGTAAATCCAGCGCTTGCGCGGCTGGGGGCTGGAGATGACGAGGAGGGTCTTCGATTTGAGATCGTTCGCGGCGGCGTCGATGGGGGAGGGAACTTCGGCCGGGTTCATGTCAATAGACCGGCTTCAGCCGGGCGAGCCGGCTTTCCAAGCGCTTCTGAAAATCCGCGTCGAGCACGTCCGCGCACACCGCGTAGCGGATCAGGGGTTCGGGCTTGCCGTCGTCGCCCAAGCCCGAGAAGTGCACGCCGACGATTCCGGTCTCGGAGATCACCGCCCGGTTGAACGCCTCGTGGCGTCCTTCGACGGGCAGCGCCTTGCCCAGCACGGATTGCGGGACCTTCCACAGCGTGAAGAAGCCGGCCTCGGTTCCGCATGCGGGCCTCAGTCCGGCGGCTTTAAGCCGAGGGATCAGATAGGCGACGCGTCGTTCATACAAGCGGCGGATGTCGTCGAGCGCGCCCTGGGCGGCGGCGCGGTCGGCGAAAAACTCTCCGTAGGCGGCCAGCACCGAAGGCACGGGGCCGGAGTCGGTATTGCCCTTGACCAGCGCGTAGTCCTCGACGAAATCCTTGGAGCCGACGAGCGCGCCCAGGCGGGCGCCTGGATCGTTGTACGACTTGCTGACCGAGTATAGTTCCAGCCACTCAAGATCGGGATAGTCCTTGGCGACCCGCGCCAGGGGCACGTGCGCGGGGCCCGCCGTAAGGCCTACATAAGCGGCGTCGTTGACCAGCCGCATG
>CAIQSZ010000217.1 GCA_903874575.1 uncultured Elusimicrobia bacterium | reverse complement strand
GGCCGGGACGTCGTCTTTCAGCGTGAAGGCGTGCGTGTTCTCCTCGTGGGAGTAAGCGAAGACGCCGAGGCGGTCGAAGCGGGTCTCCCCGACCCAGGCCAGCATCTCCTCGTGCTCCCGCTTCGTCTCGCCGGGATAGCCCGCGATGAGCGTCGTGCGCAGGGCGATGCCGGGAACCTTCGCGCGGATCGCGGCGATCAGCTCCCCGGTCTTGGCCTTCGTCGTGCCGCGGCGCATGGACGCGAGCATGCGGTCGCAAACGTGCTGGAGCGGCATATCCAGGTACTTGGCGATGTTCGGACGTTCGCGCATCACGTCGAGAACATCCAGGGGAAACCCCGCGGGGAACGCGTAGTGCAAACGGATCCACCCGATTCCCTCCACGTCCGAGAGCGCCTTGAGCAGGTCGGCCAGGCGGCGCTTGCCGTACAGGTCCAAGCCGTAATAGGTGGAGTCCTGGGCGATCAGCAGGAGCTCCCGCGTGCCGGCCGCGGCCAGCCGACGCGCCTCGGCCACCAGCTCCTCGATGGGCGTGGAGCGGTGGGCGCCCCGCATCAGCGGAATCGCGCAGAACGAGCACGGGCGGTCGCAGCCCTCGGAAATCTTGAAGTAAGCGAAGTGGCGCGGCGTGGTCAGCAGACGTTCGCCGACCAGCTCGCGCCGGTAGTCGGCGCCCAGCGACTTGAGCAGCATGGGCAGGTCGCGCGTGCCGAAGAACTCGTCGACCTCGGGCATCGCTTTGACCAGGTCGTCCTTGTACCGCTCGGACAGGCAGCCGGTGACGATGACCTTCTCAACCAGCCCTTTTTTCTTGGCGTCGGCGTAGCGCAGGATGGTGTCGATGGACTCCTGCTTGGCGCTGTCGATGAAGCCGCAGGTATTGATGACGACGACGGCGGCGTCGCTCGGATCGGTCTCGTGCTCGACCTCGAACTTATCGGCCTTCAAACGCCCCATCAGCACCTCGGAATCGTAGAGGTTCTTGGAACAGCCGAGGGTCACGACGTGGATCTTATTCTTCTTGAGGGTCTTGGCGCGCATGGCAGGAAGGTATTGTACCAGCTGGACGCCCCCGGCGGGGGCTGGTATACTGGGCGGGATGCCCTTCCTCGCGACGGCGGCCGGCGACGAGTGGGTCGTGGTGCCGTTCCGCGTGCTCAAGGAGCACGGCGGAATGCGCCTCGACGCCTATCTCGCCCAACGCCTGCACAAGTACTCGCGGGCGCACGTCCAGCGGATCATCGACGGGGGGAGGGTGACCCTGCGGGGACGCCCGGCGAAAGCGTCGGGCCGCGTCGCCTGCGGCGAGACGGTGACCGTGCGCTACCCGCGCGCCGAGGAGCCGCCGGTCCCGCACGAAACCATGCCCATCCTCTACCGGGACGACGCGCTCGTCGTCATCGACAAGCCGGGGGGCGTGCTCAGCCATCCCACCGACAAAATCCTACACAACGCGGTGACGACCATCCTGACGCGCCAACTGGGGCGCAAGCCGCATCTGGCGCACCGGCTGGACCGCGAGACCAGCGGGGCGCTGGTCCTGGCGCTCACCCCCGAGGCGGCGCGGGCGCTGTTCGAGCAGTTCGTCGGCCGCGAGGTTCGCAAGGAGTATCTCGCCGTGGTGTTCGGCGAGGTGCCTTGGAGGACGAAGACGGTCGACGCGCCGCTGGGGCCCGAGGGCGGCGAGATCAAGGTCCGCCAGAAGGTGGGCGAAGGCCGGCCCGCGACGACGGAGTTCGCGCGCTTGGCGACCGACGGGCGGCTGTCTTTGGTCAGCGCCAAGCCGAAGACCGGCCGTCTGCATCAGATCCGCGCGCATCTGGCGCACCTGGGCCATCCCGTCGTCGGCGACAAGCTGTACGTGGGGCGGGGCGAGGCGTACATGAAAGCCGTCCGCCGCGAGCTGCTCCGCGCCGACCTGGACGCCTTGGGCGCCGACCGCCAGCTCCTCCACGCGTGGAAGATAGCGTTCGCGCATCCGGTCACGGGCGCGAAGATGAACGTCGTGGCGCCGGCGCCCGCGGACTTCCCGTTGCTCCCGGAGGAAGGCTCATGAGCGGCTTCGATCCCGTGATCAAGGACGGCGTGGCCTACGTCCTCTTCGCGTACGACGTCGGACTGTCCATCGCTTTGGACGCGGCCGAAAAGCGCGTGAAGTCGATGACGGAGCGCACGCCGATCAAGCACCAGCGCCGCGCGCCGAAATACTTCGACTTCCAACCCATTCCCCTGCGCGTCACCCAGGTGTCCGCCCCGCACCGCGTCGGCGACCTGCGGACCTCCCCCGCCGTGGAGACCGTGCTGTACGACTTCGGCGCGGTATGCGTGACCTACCAGGTCCCGCTGTCGGGACCGTTCTCCGGCCTGCTGAAGCTCTCCGAGGCTCTGTACGATAACGAGCTGCTGCTGGCCGACAGCCGCCGGCTCGTCGAGGAACTGCTGGCGGGCATCTCCTCGGCCGTGGCCAAGCCGCAGATCTCGGGCTTCTATGAAGACTACGTCGTCTTCCAGGTGCGCGAGATGGACGCGCCGGACGCGCACCGCCGCCTCCTGCGCGAAAACGACCTGCTGGTCTCGCAGATCCTGCGCGCCGACGCGGAGCTGCGCTCGCCGCAGGAAGTGCAGGACGCGCTGCTGTGCGAAATCTCCTACGGCGCCGACGACCTCGCTTTGGTGGACTGGGTGTCGGCCCTCGTCTTCGCCAAAACCGCCGACGACACGCGCGCCGTGCTGGAGTTCGGCCAGGTCCAGCTGCTCGAGTTGCGGCGGCACTTCATTCGAAACGGCCGGGGCCGCGTGGTTGGGCGCTGCAGCGGCCGCGACAGCCGCCGGCTG
>CAIQSZ010000216.1 GCA_903874575.1 uncultured Elusimicrobia bacterium | reverse complement strand
TCGACCTGGACAGCGACGTCCTGCTCGCCGAGCCCGCTCAAGCGCGGCGGGGCGCGGGCTGGGTCCGGCGCGGCCCGACCGCGACGCTGGCGGACTAGACGCCGAGGACGCCCGCCAGGCGGCGGCCGTAGGCGCGCGCGGATGCGGCCCACGAGCGCGGGTGCGCGTGGGTGGAGAGGATCACCGGCGCCGACGGGATATGGAAGACGCTCCCGTCCAGCGCGTGCACGCGCTCGCGGACGCCGTGCGGACCGACGTCCACGGTGAGAAAATGATGGAAGCGGTCCGCGCTTCCCGACGGGAACAGCGCCGAGCCGCCGCCGCCGGTGAGCACGTAGCGCACCCCCTGGTGGTCCTGCACGCCGAAGGCGTGCACGTGGCCCATGTAGACGCGGCTGACGCCCCGCCTGGAGACCGTCTCGGAGAACTCGCGCGCGCCGCCGATGAAGCCGCCCAACGAGTGCAGCCGGCCCACGCCGCCCCACAGCCCCAGGTGGACCGGCGGCATGTGCGTGAACACGATCTTGCGCAGCGGCGTGCTCAAGACCTTGTCCAGCCACCGAAGCTGGGCGGCCGTCACGCGCTTCGAGCTGGAATCCAGAACCACGAAGCGCGTCCGCGCGTGATCGAAGTAATAGTTCGCCGCGCCGAACAGCCCCCGGTACATCGTCGAATGCGACTTGCCGTTCGGCCGCGAGCGGTCGTGGTTGCCGATGACCGTCAAGTAGGGCCGCCCGCCCTTCCACGCGCGCTTGAGCTGGCCGAAGAACGCCTCGTAGCGGTGCGGCTCGCCTTTCTCGACCATGTCGCCCAGTTGAACGATGAAGTGGACCTTCTCGCGCTGGATCTCCGCCATCTGCCGCGCGAACACGCCGTCCTGGTTGAACAGCGTGCGAAACAGCAGGAACCGAGACGGCTCCACGTCGCCCAGCACCGCGAAGCTCACGCGGTCGCCGCTCGCCGTGGGCAGGCGCGACAGGCGCTTCAACTGCCGCTCCGTGCGCCAGCGCGCGCAGAGCCGTCGCAGGCGGACGGAGGGGGAGTGCGGATGGTCGCGAAAGCCCTTCACAAGCATAGGATGACTCCGCCCAGAGCGAAAGTCAAGCCGGCCCGAATTTGGTTCAATCATCGACCTTATGATCGCCGCCGCGCTCCGGACGTTCTTCGTCTTTCTGCTCCCGGCGTTGCCCGCCGCCTCGGGAGAGCCTCCGCCGTATTTCCCGCCGGCCCAGCCCGCGCCGCGACGCGACGCCCTGCTGCCGTGGAACCGGATCGTCACCTACTACGGCAATCCGCTGTCGAAACGGATGGGAATCCTAGGCGAGATTCCGCTGGACCAAATGCTGGCGGGACTGCGGCGCGAGGCGCAGGCGTGGCGGAAGGCCGATCCGACGATGAAGGTGCGGCCGGGGCTGGAACTGGTCGCGACGGTCGCCTCCGACCGCCCGGGCCCGTCGGGGCTGTACCGCACGCGCATGCCCGACGCGCTGATTGCGAAGGTCGTGGGCTGGGCGCGGTCGCAGGGCTGGCTGGTCATACTCGACGTCCAGGTCGGCCACGCGGAGGTGAAAGACGAGGTGGCGCGCCTGCGTCCGTTCCTGGAGAGCCCCGACGTCCATCTGGCGCTGGACCCGGAGTTCGACATGCCCGCGGGCGTGACGCCGGGACGCCGCATCGGCAGCACCGACGCGAAGTCGGTGAACGCGGCGATCTCCCTGCTGGCCTCCATGGTCGAAAAGAGGAAGCTGCCGCCGAAGCTCCTGCTGGTGCACCGCTTCACCGAGGAGATGCTGACCAACCGCGACGCCGTGAAGCTGGACCCCCGCGTGCAGGTGGTGATGGTCATGGACGGCTACGGCACGCCCGCGTTCAAGCGCACCGCCTACCGCATCGCCATCCGCAAGCAGCCCGTGCAGTTCGCGGGCGTCAAGCTGTTCTACAAGAACGACAAGCCGATCATGACCCCGGAAGAGGCGCTCAAGCTCCAGCCCGGGCCGTCCGTCGTCATCTACCAATAGGTCCTTGGGGGGGTGCCGCCGCCGGGACGTCCGGCCCATCCCGCGTATCCGTCGCCCGTCTATACTTAGGACGTGAGGCTCGTCCTGGCCGTTCTCGCCGCGCTGAACGCCGCCCCGTCGCGGGCGGCGGGAATGACGCGGCCGGCGCTCCTGCCCGCGCACGACTGGTCGGCTCAGGGCCGCGAACTGACGGTGGCCGCCGGCCCGGTCCTCCTGCCGCTTGCGGGCGTCCGTCTGGAGGACTCTCGCGCCGCGACGGCGCCGTTGGTCCGCGCGCTGGAAGTACGCGGGATCACGCCGAGATCGTTTGCCGAGATGTCCGCCCGGCGCCGCGCCGACGAGGTTTTCGGCGCCGCGCTGCAGGCGCGCCTGACCATGGCGGACGCACTGGCGGAGAACGCCCTCGCCGCCGACACGCTGCCCGCGGGCGATGCGGAACTGCTGAGCGCGGTCGCAAGCCTCCATCTCCTGAGCGGACCGTACGCCCCGTACCTCGACGCCGCCGGCCGGGAAACCGCGAGGCTATCCCTCGACGTCGGCCGCGGCAAGCTCTCCGAGCAACAGTCCGCGTCCATCCTGGCGCTCGCGCGGCGCATGGCCCGAGCGCTGGGCTCCTCGACGGAGGAGGCCGCCGCGGCGGCCGCGGCGGCCGAAGCCCACCCCGACTCCCGTGGCTTTTATGCGCCGAGCAACGCTCCTCCCCGCGATGGTTCCGAGTTCACCCCGCCGAAGCCGAACCGCGTCGTCATGGCGGCGTCGTCGCCTATGGCGCGCTGGCTGTTGCGCGGAGTCTTCCATGTGCGCGGCGTCAATATCCCGCCGCAAGACGACGCGCGCCTATGCGCCGCGACCGGTCCGAATAGAGCGACCTTCCTGGCACCTTCGCATCCGGAGTTTCTCACCGATCTTCTTATCGATAAATTTCTGGCCGCGCGTTACTCGCCGCGCGCAGCGAGTTGGGCGGACTTTAGTTTCATGAAAAAAATAATTCCATGGTTTTGGTCGAGCAACACCTTGGTCTCTAACGACGGCGGTCGCGCCGCCATGGCCTGGACCCGGGCATGGGTCCTGGAGGGGCGCTCAGCGCTCATCCACCCGGAAGGAATGGTTAACTGGACATCCGTGCGCGTCCATCCACTGTTCCGTGGCCTAGCGGAAATGGCCCTAGCCACCGCCGACAACGCGATGGGGCGGCCTGTCTATATCGCACCGCTGGTATGGAAGCTCGTGTTTCAGACGGACGTCTCCCAAGCGCTGCACGCCGAGATGTCCTCCATCGAGAAAGCGCTCGGCCTGGCTTCGACGAAGAGCTACCGCGGCCCGCTGGAAATGCGCTTCTTCCATCTCCAGGAAGCCATCCTGCGCCGGCAGATGCGCCGCTTCGGATACAGCGAGGGTCGCGAGGAGCCCGACTTCTTTTGGCGCCAAGAAGCGTTCCGCTCCTGGTTGCTCGCCGACCTACGCGCCCGCTACCCCGTCGCAGAGGCGGAAACCGAGACGGGAACGCAGTTCCGTCTGATCAAAGCGCTGCGAGCCAATACCGCCGCCACGACTGGAGACCGCGAAAGACTGAACGAGTCGAAGCGCCTCGGCAGCTTTTTGCATCGGGACTATAATACGCATACGCTCACTCAGGAGCAGATCTTCGAAAGTCTCCGCCGCATACGAATGCACCTGATGAAGCGAGGATGGCGCGACGAGTTCCCCGGGCCGCTCGGCCCGCGCGTCGCGCACGTGCGCGCGGCGGAGCCGATCCTGGTGAGGCCCGCCGAAGGGACCGCCGCGCGCGATGCGCTGCTGGCGCGCGTGCACCGCGCGCTTCAGGAACGGCTCGACCGACTGCACGAGGAACTTAAGCCCCAAACCGAGCGCTTCGCCCGTCCCAATCCGTTTCACGTTCCCGCGCCGTAAGGCGCGCGGGGGGGATAGATCGGAAGAGCGTCGTGTAG
>CAIQSZ010000215.1 GCA_903874575.1 uncultured Elusimicrobia bacterium | reverse complement strand
CTCCCTGACAACGATGAGCCAACAATCCAAGTTTGACGACGAGGCGATGTGGGACGCGTTCCACCGCTTCCACTATCTCTGCGATAAGCACCGCTTCAAGAAGCTCTTCGCCCGAACCGATCTGTTCCGCATGGTCGCCGACATCCCCGGCGACATCGTCGACGCCGGCGCCTTCAAGGGCGTGAGCACCATCCAGTGGGCGCACCTGCTGGAGGCCTACCAGCCCAACAGCCGCTCCAAGGTGATCTCCTTCGACACCTTCGATGCGAAGTTCCCCCAGGTCCGTGCCGACGAGAAAGCCTCCGCCGAGCACCACGAGACCATCTACAAGGCGAACGCGTACGAGACGCTCGTGCAGGCCCTCGAACGTCTCGACCTAGCCAAGCGCGTCGAGATCGTCCGTGGCGACATCGTCGAGACGATGCCCAAGTACGTCGCCGAGCGTCCCGGCTTCCGCATCAGCCTCCTTCACTGCGACATGGACGTCTATCCGCCGACGATCGCCACGCTCAAAGCCTGCTGGCCGCGCGTCGTGCCGGGCGGAATCGTGGTGTTCGATGAATACGCAGTCGGGAACTGGGGCGAATCCGACGCAGCCGACGAATTCTTTAAGAGCATCGGCGTCCCGATGCGCCTGAAGATGCTCCCCAGCAGCCCGACGCCGACGGCCTACCTCGTCAAGCCCTAGCCTGATTCAGCGCGCGGACTTCAAGACGGCCGCGACGACCCGGTCCACGTCCTCGTCGGTCATGGCCGGGAAGATCGGCAAGGTCAGCGCGGCGTCGTAGTATGCCTCCGCCAGCGGGAAGTCCCCGCGCTTATGTCCGAAGCGTTCGCGGTAGTAGCGCAGCAGGTGCATCGGGATGTAGTGGACGTGGACGCCGATGCCGTCGGCGCGCAGTTCATCGAAGACCTGGCGGCGGCTCTTCTTCATCTTGTCCAGCTTGAGCTGGAGCATGTAGAGATGCCACGAGCTCTCGCGGTCCTTCTCCTGGAACGGCGCGCTCGCCTGCGCGCAGCCTGCGAACGCGGCCGTGTAGCGCGCGGCGATACGCCGGCGGCGCGCGATGAATTTCTCCAGCTTCTTGAGCTGGTTCAAGCCGAGCGCGCACTGCATGTCGGTGATGCGGAAATTGAAGCCCAGCGCCAGCATGTCGTAGTACCAGCCGGCCTTGGTCGGCGGGTTGGTCTTCCAGGGCCCCTCGTTGTCGGCGAGCTGAGCGCCGGACATCAGCGCCTCGTCGTTGGTGATGCCGTGCGTGCGGAACAGCTTGAGCTTGGCGTCGAGCGCCTTGTCGTTGGTCACGACCATCCCGCCTTCACCGGTCGTGATCAGCTTCACGGGGTGAAAGGAGAAGATCGTCATGTCCGCGAGCGACCCCACGGGCTTGCCCTTGTAGGACGCCCCCAGGGAGTGCGCGGCGTCCTGGATCACGGTGATGCCGTGCTTCTTGGCGACGGCGTTGACCTCGTCGATGTCGCAGGGCTGGCCGGAGAAGTCGACCGGGATGATGGCCTTGGTCTTCTTCGTGATGGCCTTCTCGAGCTTCTTCGGGTCCATGCAGAAGGTGTCGGAACGGATGTCCACGAAGCGCACGTCGGCGCCCAGGAAGAGGCCGCAGTTGCCGCT
>CAIQSZ010000214.1 GCA_903874575.1 uncultured Elusimicrobia bacterium | reverse complement strand
GCGGCATCCAATATTAAAAGGTCTTCCTTGGGACGCACATCCGCCCTGCATAGGGGGCTTCAACCGCGTCCAAGCGGCCCCCGGGGCGCGGGTGTTGTTGGAGGTCGTCCGCTGCCGCGCCCGCTTCGTCGCGGGCCGCCCGGTTCTCAAGGAGTACGCCGTCGATCCCTTATTAACGGTTTCCCAAGCCGGCACCGGCCGCACCGCGGCCCTGACCGTGGACGCGGCCCCGCATTGGGTCGGTCCCCTGGTCGACTGGGGCGCCCGTCGCGTGCGCGCGCGCGCTCCCGGTGCCCACGCTGTCGAAGTCGGCGGCTATTACGCCCGCTTCCTGGAAAACCTGGTCCGCTGGTTCGTGCCGTAACCGATACTGGGTCTAAAGTCTATTTGTAATCTTCCCAAAAGACCCTGGGTCAAATCCCGGACGTCCGGTCATAATGATATAAGTCGAGACATCGACTGGGGGTTTTATGCGGCAGATTTTCGGTTTGAAGGTTTATCAAGGGCGTATTGTCAAGACGGCGTTGGCAGCGGTTCTCCTGGCGCTTTTCGCTCGGATCGCGCGGGCGGATCGATGCGAAATTATCCGCGCTATGCTGGCGGACCTCCCGGTTGCGGGCGGTGAAGTCGTGGTTCCTGCCGGCAACTATAGTTGCGATCATCCGATCATGCTCAATCAATCCAATGTGACCTTGGACGGGAAAGGGAAAGTAAATCTCGTCTTGTCCGATGGGGCCGATTCGCCAGTCATTATCATGGGGAATCTCGCATTAGAACCCGACCCCGTGAATAACATCCACGTCAAAAATATGCGTATCGACGGCAATCGTTGCCATCAACCGGATGAGTGCTGGAAAGGCCCATGCGACAGTGGCGAGCTTACGCATATCCGCAACAACGGCATCACGGTCCGCGGTGTGATCGACGGCTCGATCGAGAAAGTGGAAGTCGAGAACGCGCGTTCAGGCGGCGTCGTGACTGAGAAGGGCTGCGTGCGTCTCACGGTCGACGGACTAAGCGTTACCGGGAGTCAATTCGACGGTTTTGCGGGTTATATGACGACGGAGTCGACGTTGAAGAATATGCGTCTTTTCAACAATAACGCGGCCGGGATTTCTCTCGATTTGAATTTCAACGGGAACTCCATCAGTGATTCGAAAATCGACCATAATCATCAAGTCGGTATTTTCATGCGGGACTCCAGAAGAAATCATTTTAAAAATATCGTGATCGAAGATAACGGCGGGCACGGAATCATGGTTTCCCTCACCAGGGAGGGAGACAGAGTCGTCCCCGATACCTGCCCAACCGACAATGTATTTTCCGATGTAGACGTATTACGATCCGGAGGATTCGGTTTAGATCTTCATGATTGCAGGAATAACGAGTTTTACGACATGACATTCAACCAGAATTCGTCGGGCAGCGTTCCTCCGCTTCTCCAGGTGTACCAGGGCAGCGTCAAAATGGGACAGTAGGTCTAAGGACCCTTGTCCCGTATGTTTCCAAGGGCTATGCTCGTGCCGAAGGGGGTGTCTTGTGCGGATTAATCTTATGGTGCGGATCCGACCACTCTTCTTGGCGGTTTGTCCTCCTGTCGTATTCGCCCTTTTCGGCCCCCCTTCAGTTTGGGCCGATCCTTCCATCCAATTCGACGGGAGTTCTCCAATTGGCGAGGGAGATGCTGTCCCGGTGGCGCGCGGCCTGGAGTCATTACACGGAACCCCCTCCGGTGATGTCCCTCAGAAGGGAGGCGCAACACCTTCGGCGGCCGGAGGGCCATTCCCGGGGGGGATCACGACGGATCAAGCTGTATTTCTCGAAGACTTGATGCACCGAGAGTATCAGTACTTCGCAGAGCAGTGCAATAAAAAAACGGGTCTGTGTCTTGATCATTCCAACAGTGATGGGAGTAAGGCTTCGGACGATATGGCCAATACCGCCAGCATCGCCGCCACTGGGTTCGGGCTGACCGCGCATTGCATTGCATCTGCCCCCGACCACCGATGGGTGGATCGGGCCTCTGCGCGTCGGCAGGTTCTCGCAACGCTCACCATGCTATGGAACGCCAAAACGAAGAACGGCTGGTACAACCATTTCTTGGATGCCGATACGGCGGACGACGTCGGTGTTGGAAAGGACGCCTGGGATAAGGGGGTTATTTCATCCGTCGATACGGCGCTGTTGCTGGGTGGGGTGCTCACGGTCCGGCAGTGCTTTAAGGACGACGGCGATGAGGGAAGAGAAATCTACGATCTGGCGGGAAAGATTTACGATCGTGTCGACTTCCCGTGGATGTTGGACGGGAAGGACACATTTTCCATGGGTTGGGAACCCGATCCAAAAAGTTCGGACGGGTCTGGAAAATTTATGGCGGCGAGGTACAACGTATACAGCGAGGCGTTGCTCCTCAACTTGCTGGCTGTAGGATCCAAGACCCATCCCGTGGACCCCTCCATCTGGAGAAAGTTCGCCCGCCCTGAGGCGAATTATAACGGGGTATCCTATGTCCAAGGTCCGTCGGATCTTTTTACGCATCACTATCCTTGGGGTTATTTCGATGTTCGAGGCCTCGTCGATTCCCAAGGTCTGGATTATGAGGCCAATGCAAAAAAAGCCATCCAGGCTCAACAGCGATGGTTCAAGAACGAGGTTGCCAGCGAATTTGCGCCCACTTTCCGGCAAAGAGGCGAGGAAAATCCATATATGACTCGATCCGCATGGGGGCTCACGTCCTCTTCCTGTAATAATCCGCCGAACAATTATTGCGGTTGGGGGGGGCCGCCGAGGCCCGGAAGATATGATGGGACCATCGTTCGCAGCGCGCCCGGGGGATCCTTGGCGGTTATGCCTAAAGAGTCCGCCGAGAGCCTTATGGCCATGAGTGGCTATTTGCACGATAGATTCCCGGACGCTGATTTACGGTACGGACTTCCCGATGCGATTCGTCCCGCCGGGCTTCCCGATACCCTCCGTTCCGGCGGGCCTTCCGCCGATGGTGCCAAGGGATGGTTGAGTCCTACTCAACTCGGAATCAATATCGGCCCGGATATCATCGCGTGGGATAATTTAAAAAATGGGCGCGTTTGGCAACTGTTCATGGACAATCCAGAGGCCAGAATCGCTTTGGATCGGGTTGGCTTTAAGCGGAAGTCAGCCGTGACTCGCATGGTCCCTCCGTCCCCTGCTCCTTGAGACGGGCGCGAAAAAATAATATGTGATTGCGATCCCCAGTCCGGGGCGGTTCGCGAGCATGCGAATTTCGCACAAAAGAGTTACCATCACCCCATGGCTTCTACATCACTAAGGGCTAGGATGCTGGCCGTTCTGTGGAGTGTATCTGCGTTGTCTGTCTCCCCGGTTTCTGCGATGGACGTGCGCGACGATTTCGCCGATATGACGCCGTGGCGCGTCTCGGCTTCGGACGGCGTGTCCGCGTCGATTCATCCGGCCGACGGTCCCGAGGGCAAGGCGTTGCGTCTGGATTTCGATCTGGGCGGTTCGGCCGGTTACGCCATGGCTCGACGCGCCCTGCCTGTGGAGTTGCCGGAGAACTACGAGATTTCTTTTTTCGTGCGCGGCGATGCGCCCGACAATAATCTCGAATTCAAGTTCATCGACGCTAGCGGCGACAGCGTGTGGTGGTTCCGCCGCCGCAATTTCCAGTTCCCCAAGGGATGGCGCCAGGTCCGCATCAAAAAACGGCAGATAGAGTTCGCCTGGGGGCCGACCGCGGACAGGGTCCTGCACAGGGCCGCGAGCGTCGAATTCGTGGTCAGCGCCGGCAAGGGAGGCGGCCGTGGGGCGGTGTCTTTCGCCGGGTTGTCCATCCGCGAACTTCCTCCCGAGTCGGCGCCCTTTCCCGCGATCCAGGCGAGCGCGTCGTCGGATTCGCCCGGCTCCGAGTCTTTTCGGGCGGTCGACGGCGACGCCTCCACGGCCTGGAAAAGCGCTCCTTCCCAGGGGGCTGTTCAAACCCTCACGTTGGACTTTGGACGGCCTCGGGAGTTCGGCGGCTTGACGCTGAGTTGGCTGCCCGGCCTCCACGCTTCCCGCTACGACGTCGAGTTCTCCGACGACGGCAAGCAATGGCGCACGATCCGCCGCGTGGCTGGCGCCGACGGGGGGCGCCATTCGCTGATGCTGAGCGACGCGGAGACCCGCTACCTGCGCCTGCGCCTGCTGGAAGGCCCGTCTTCGGCTTACGGGTTGTCGGAACTCCGGCTACGCGAACCGGCGTTCGGCGCGACCCCCAATGCCTTTTTTCAAGCTCTGGCCAAGGAATCGCCGCGGGGGCACTACCCCCGCGGCATGTCGGGCGAACAGTCCTTTTGGACCTTGGTCGGGGTCGACGGCGGCCATGACAGCGGGCTCCTTTCGGAGGATGGAGCGCTGGAGGCGGGCAAAGGAGGCTTCTCCATCGAGCCTTTCGTGGCGCAAGGTTCCCGGGTCGTCACCTGGGCCGACGTCGAGATCAGCCAATCGTTACCCGACGGCTTCCTGCCCATGCCGGCGGTCACATGGCGGCATCCCCAGTGGGAGTTGCGGACTTCCGTTTTCGCGGCCGGCCTGCCGGACGCCGTCCGGCTTTTCGCACGCTACACTTTGACGAACCGCACCGGCGAGCGGTTGCCGTTGCGCTTGGCGCTGGCGGCGAGGCCTTTCCAGGTCAACGCGCCAAGCCAATTCCTCGGCATCGAGGGCGGAGTCAGTCCGGTTCGGGACCTCGACTGGGACGGTCGAGTTCTTACGGTCAACGGGCGGTGCAGTTTGCGGCCCCTTGATGCCCCGGATAAAGTCGGCGTCTTTTCCTCGGATTCCAGCGGGATCGTCGAGCAGATTGCCGCATCCGTCGGATTTTCCACGCGCTCCCTGCACGATGAGGCCGGCTACGCATCGGCGGCGTTGTCCTACCCGTTCATCCTGCCGCCCCATGGCGACGCGTCCGTCGTCCTGGTGTTGTCGCCTGCGGGCGAACCTCGCGGGGGCGGTCCGGATTCGCGTGAGGAATTCGATCGTCTTGAAAAGGCGACCGCCGATTCGTGGCGGGAAAAACTCAGCCGCGTCGCCTTGAGCGTGCCTCCCGTCGGGCAGCCTCTGGCTGACAGCTTGCGCACGACCCTCGCCCACATCCTCATGAGTCGCAACGGCGTGGTTCTTCAGCCCGGTACCCGCTCCTACGACCGCTCCTGGATACGCGACGGGGCCATGATGGCTCAAGCCCTGTTGCGCATGGGCGTTCCCGTCCAGGAGATCGCCTCCTATGCCCATTGGTTCGCCGGGCGTCAGTTTCCCGACGGGAAGGTGCCTTGTTGCGCCGATACCCGTGGTTCCGACCCCGTCGCCGAGAACGATAGTCAGGGCGAGTTTATTTTTCTCGTCCGGCTGTTGAACGACTACGGCGGCGGGACGAAGGACCTGCAGACTCTGTGGCCTCACGCGGAAGCGGCGGCTCGATACATGGAGACGCTGCGGCAGTCCGAGCGGAGCGAAAAGAACCGGACTCCCGAGACGATCTCGAACTGGGGTCTGATGCCCGCTTCCATCAGCCATGAGGGCTACTCCGCCAAGCCCATGCACTCCTACTGGGACGACTTTTGGTCCCTGCGCGGCTACAAGGACATCGTCGTCATCGCCAAGGTCTTGGGCCGGAAGGGGGACGCTTCATATTGGGAAGGCCGCCGCGACGAGTTCCGCCGCGATCTTTACGCCTCTTTGGCGTCGATGAAGGCCCGCGGCGTACCCTACATTCCCGGCGCCGCCGAACTGGGGGATTTCGACGCCACCTCGACGACGATCGCCCTGGCTCCGGGAGGCGAGCAGGCGAACCTGCCGCAGGCCCAGTTGATCGAGACCTTCGAGAAATATTGGCGCAATTTCATCGATCGCCGGGACGGTCGGAAGAACGACTGGATAGATTACACGCCCTACGAATGGCGCGTGGTGGGGACCTTCGTACGTCTCGG
>CAIQSZ010000213.1 GCA_903874575.1 uncultured Elusimicrobia bacterium | reverse complement strand
TCTGGCCGCCGCCGGACGAGAGCCACGTCATGCCCCCGACCCGCGCCACCTCGTACGTCGCGTGATTGAGCACGATCAGCCGAAACGATACGTACCCGATCTCCATGATCGTGAAGACGATCGTCAGGAACACGGGCAGCATCAACAGCATCTCCACGACGACCTGCCCGGACCGGCGTCCGTCTCTCCACCTCACGACGCTCCCCCCTCCGCCGTCCCACGCCCCGGCCCTCGCGGGAACGGGGCGTGGCGGCGACGTCAGTTGCCGCCGCCCGAACCCATCTGGCTCGCGGCGCCGGTGATCATCTGCTGGATGTTGTTGAACAGGGTCGGCATGAACTTCTTCAGCGCCACCCCCGCCACCAGCACCACTCCCACGACCACCGTCAGCATCAGCAAGTACTCGACGGTATTCTGGCCGCGCCGATTGGAAAACCTCTCGCGCAGGCCGGCGAACTTCTCCACCGAAGGCAATTTCATGGTCTCGATTTCTCCTTCTCTCGGATTGACTTCAATAATACGGCGTCAGAATCTTCACGCCGGCGATCTTGAACAGGCCCTTGAGCTGGCCCTGGAGAAAGCCGTACATCCCGGCGAAGACCGTGACCAAGGTCAAGGTCGTCAAAAGGTACTCCACGGCCGTCTGCCCCTTCCTGCCCGCCAGCGCCCGACGAAGAATTCGGAACCGCATCGTTTTGAGTTTACCAGCCGCCCCTAGTCGTGTCAATACGCCGCCGTTAAAAAACCGTTAAAATTTAAGCTTGAACGCGAGCTGGTCGACCGTGCCCAAGGCCCCGTAGGGCACGAACGCGTAATCCAGCGCCACGCCGTAGCCGAACGCCTGGGACGTGTAGACGCCCAGCCCGAAAGAGATGCCGCTGGTCTGGTCCAAGTTCAGGGTCTTGAGCTGACCGGAGAAGCTCTGGCCGTAGCTGTCCACGTTGCGGTAGCCGATGCGCATGGTCAGCTGGCCCACGTCCAGATACTCCTCGGGCAATTGGAACTCGCCGCCGATGGCGAACTGGACGCCGTCGTCCGACGCCTTGCTCAGCTCGCCCGTCACGGTCATGAAGTCGTTGAGGCGCAGGGCCGCGCCGCCGCGGGTCACGCGGGCCACGTCCGCCGCCCGCGCCCCGAAGTTCTGCACCGCGAACCCCAGGGACAGGGCGCCGGTCGGCTTCAGCATGGCCCCGAAGTCGCCCGCCAGGGAGTCGTGGGAAGAACCCGCGACGTCCTCGTGAATCGCGCGCAGGGAGGCCCCCAGGAATAATTTCTCGTACCAGAACGAGCGCGCCAAGCCGATCGTCCCGAAGCCGTCGCGGACGCTGACGTTCGAATTCTGCTGCGGGACGCCGTTTACGTCGCGAACGTCGAAGCCGTTATCGGTCAGATACGCCGCGTTGGCGCCCCACGTGGTCCGCCCCATCGGCTGCGCGTAGCCGATGTACGCGGGTAGGAAGCCGCGCGTGTCCACTCCCTGCACTCCCTGCATGCCGCGGTACCACGAAAACGCGAGCTCCCTCTGCTGGGTCACGGCCAAGCCCGCGGGATTCCACGAGATGGCGTCCGAGCCTTCGGCGAGCGCGACGTACGCGCCGCCGAGCGCCATGGCGCGCGAGGACCCTTGGCCCAGCTTCAAAAATTGCGCCGCGCTGGTGCCCGCGGCCGAGTCGATGGCGCGCGCGGGGCGCGCCGCGGCCAGCGCCAGGACGAGCAGGACGGCGAGCGGGAGCCGGATCACGGCAGCAGGACCTTCTTGACGGTCTGGAAGACGGTGGCGCCGCCCTCCGTTTCCTCGACGCGGATCACCGCGTAGTAGAGACCGCGGGCGACGGGACGACCGCTCTGGTTGATCTTGTTCCAGACGTAGGCCACCGGCCCGTTCTGGTAGCTGGCGGCCTGTTCGCCGAAAGCGTGGTCGAGGACGAGCTGTCCGGCGATGGTGTACAGCTTCAGGAAGGCGTTGCCGCGGAAAGGCATGTAGACGGAGAAGGTCATCGAAGGGCCCGTCGCGGGATTGGGGTACGCGAAGGTGTTAGCGACGAAGTCTCCCTCCGGATCGGCGGACGCGCCGTTCATGACGAGGGGAACGTCGTCGACCAGCCGGTCCTCGGCGAGCGCGGTCGGATTGAGCACGTTGCCGGTGATGCTGTCGATGGCGTTCGCGTCGGTGGAGCCGACGATCTTGAACTTATAGTTGCCGTCGGGGACCAGGGAAAGCTTGGAGTCGCGGCCGTCCCAGGTGTCCTGGATCTGCGTGCGCGCCGGACGGATGCCCACGATGCGGCGGACCAGCGAGACGGCCTCCGGCGGAGAGGGATTGCCCGAGGGGTCGAACAGGGTCCCGGGCTTGTAGATCTTGATGGCGACCTTCATCGTCTCCGAGACCTGGTAGGCGATAATGGCGTTGCCGGTGTCGCCGCGCAACTGGCGGGCACCGCTGCTGCGCTGTCGGCGATCGTCAGCAAGCTGTGGACGGGGCCGATTGCCGCGATGACCGGCGGAACCGATCTGTCGTGGCTGACCGGGCCGCTGGTGGCGAGCG
>CAIQSZ010000212.1 GCA_903874575.1 uncultured Elusimicrobia bacterium | reverse complement strand
GCCCTGCTGTACGGAGGAACGCCGAATGGAAACTAAGACGCCGGACCCGACCCAGACCCCCGAGCCTTCCGTCCCCGCGGCCGTGGCCGCGCCCGCGCCCGCGCCGCTGAAGGCGCTGGAGACCGCGGACCTCGCCAAGAAGACGATCAGCCAGCTCAACGAGATCGCCGTCGAGCTGAAATTGGAGGGCGTGTCCGGCCTGCGCAAGCAGGAGCTCATCGCGAAGATCGTCGAGGGCCAGCTCAAGGCCAACGGGATGATTTACGACGAGGGCATCCTGGAGGTCCTGCCGGACGGTTTCGGCTTCCTGCGCTCTCCCGACTACAGCTACCTGGCCGGGCCCGACGACATCTACATGAGCCCGTCTCAGATCAAGAAGTTCGGGCTGCGCAAGGGCGACACCGTCGCCGGCTTCGTCCGCCCGCCCAAGGACGGCGAACGCTTCTTCGCGCTCCTGCAGGTCAAGAAGATCAACGGCGTGGACGCGGAGACGCTGAGGGACCGCCCGCTGTTCGACAACCTGACGCCCCTGCACCCGAACGCGCGCTACACCTTGGAGACCACGCGCGAGGAAGTCACGACCCGCCTGATGGACCTGATCTGCCCCATCGGCAAGGGCCAGCGTGGGCTCATCGTCGCGCCGCCGAAGACCGGCAAGACCGTCATCCTCCAGAAGATCGCCAACGCCATCGCCAAGAACAACCCGCAGACCGTCATCCTGGTCCTGCTGATCGACGAGCGCCCGGAAGAGGTCACCGAGTGCAAGCGCACCATCAAGGGCGAGGTCATCGCTTCCACCTTCGACGAGCCCGCCGAGCGCCACGTGCAGGTCTCCGAGATGGTCCTGGAGAAGGCCAAGCGCATGGTCGAACTGGGCAAGGACGTCGTCATCCTGCTGGACTCCATCACCCGCCTGGCGCGGGCGTACAACACCTGCACGCCGTCCTCGGGCCGGGTGCTTTCCGGCGGCCTGGAGGCCACTTCCCTTCAGCGGCCGAAAAGATTCCTGGGCGCCGCGCGCAACGTGGAAGAAGGCGGCAGCCTGACCATCCTGGCGACCGCGCTCATCGAGACCGGCTCGCGCATGGACGAGGTCATCTTCGAGGAGTTCAAGGGCACCGGCAACTCCGAGGTGTACCTGGACCGCAAGCTGGCCGACCGCCGGATGTTCCCGGCCATCGAGATCAACCGCACCGGGACGCGCAAGGAGGAGCTCCTGCTTTCCGAGGACGAGATCAACAAGATCTGGATCCTGCGCAAGGTGCTGGCGCCCCTGCAGTCCGTCGAGGCGATGGACCTCCTCCGCGACAAGATCCTCTCCACGAAGTCCAACAAGGATTTCATGAAGGCGATGGAACTGTCCAACATGGTCGGCTGATGCGCGCGGCCGTCGCGCTCGCCGTCGCGCTCGGACTTTCGGCCGCCTGGGCCCGCGCCCAAGGCGCGCCCATGCCCCTTGCCTTCGACCGTTTCTCCGTGCTGACGCCGGCGGGGCCCGACGAGGTCGATCCGTCGGTCCTGGCCAAGTCGCGGCGCGTGCTCTTCGCGGAGCACCGCGTGCGCAAGGGGGAGGGCAGCGCGGCCGCGCTCGCGAAGTCCTACGGCACGACCTTGGCCGCGCTTCAGGCCACGAACAACAACGAGTTCGTGCTGATGTACCCGGGCATGCGCGTGACCGTCAGCAACCGCGACGGCCAGCTTTACGAGGTGCGCAGATCCTCGGAGACGCTGGACTCGGTCGTGGCCAGGTTCAAGGCCGGCGCCGAGGAGCGCCGGAGGTTCAAGGAGCTCGTCGTGCGCGCCAACAATCTGCCCGGCATCGCGCTCCTGGTGCCGTACGACCTGGACAGGGGCCAGCGCCTGCTCATTCCCGGCGTGCGCGTCAATTTCGACACCTATCGTTTTCCGTTCGAGTCGCAGTCCCGCCCGCGCATCTCCTCGCCGTTCGGCTACCGCTTCCATCCGGTCTTGAAGAGCCGCCGCATGCACGACGGCCTGGACATCGCCAAGCCCTACGGCACGCCCGTCTACGCCGCGCGCAGCGGCCGCGTCCTGGAGGTGGGCTGGCACGAGGGCTACGGCCAGCTCATCGAAATTCGCCACTTCAACGGCGAGCGCACCCGCTACGGCCACCTGTCGAAGATCTACGTCAAGCCCGGCGACGTCGTCCAGCGCGGCAAGACCATGATCGGCCGCGTGGGCTCCACCGGCCTCTCGACGGGCCCGCACCTGCACTTCGAGGTGCGCGACAAGAACGGCAAGGCGGTCAATCCCAGCGCGACCATCGGCCAGTCGTCCGCCTCGTCGGGCCGGAGGAAAAGGTGAGGCTTTCGGTCCGCGAGGCCGGCGATCCGAAGGGCCCGCCCGTCGTCCTGCTCCACGCGTTTCCCCTGTCGTCGGCGATGTGGGAGCCCCAGTTCGAGGCGCTGAAGGCGTACCGCGTGCTGGCGCCCGACCTGCGCGGCTTCGGCGCCACGCCGCTCGTCGCGCCCTGGTTCATCGAGCACGCCGTGGACGACGCGCTCGAGACGCTGTCCTCGCTGGGCGTTCCGGAGGCGGTCTTCGTCGGCTTGTCGATGGGAGGATACGCGGCCCTGCGCGCCGTCCAGAAAGCGCCGTCCCGCGTGAAGGCTTTGGTCCTGTGCGACACCCGCGCCGAGGCCGACGCCGACGAAAACAAGGTCAAGCGCGCCGCCGCCGTCGACGCGGTGCGCGCGCGCGGCGTCCCCGCCTTCGTCGGACCTTTCCTCGACGGAGCGCTGGCTCCGCCGGCTTCGACCGGGAACCCGAAGGCCGCCGCCTTCCTCAAGTCGGTCGCGGAGAAGGCGTCGCCCGAGGCCGTCATGGCCGCGTTGGCGGCGCTGACCGCGCGCGCCGACACGACCGCCGCCTTGCCCGGCATCAAGGTTCCCACGGCCCTGCTCTTCGGCGCCGAGGATAAGATCACGCCCCCGTCCTTGGGCGAGGGCCTGCGCGCGCGCATCCCCGGCGCGCAACTGCACCTCATCCCCGGCGCGGGCCACTTCCCCAACGTCGAGAACCCGGCCGCGTTCAACGAGCGGCTCGTGTCTTTCCTGAAGCGTCTGCCGCGGTAGGACCTAAGGGAGCGCCGTCTGGGCCTTCCGACTCTGGCCTCATCCGAGCGTCGGGCCGATAATATAAGGGTCATGAGCCGTCTAGCTCCGATCGTCGCCCTGCTCGTCGCGCCCGTCCATGCCGCCTCCGCCCCGTCTCGCGTCGCGCGTCCTGCCGTCGATGTGTCGCCGGCCGCGTGGGGCGCCGCGGTCGTTCATATCCTGTCGACCGAAGGAACAAGGATCGGGCTCCTTGGATCGCACTCGCTGACGAAGCTTGCACGCCTCGACCTTGGGCGAATCGATCCGGCCGTTCTTCGCCCGTTAGTACGGCAACTGAGCCTTCTTGCCGATACGCCGGGGGCGTTTCTGGCGATGCTCCCGACGCGAAGAACCGAGATCCTTTGGAAAGCCGACACTCACGCTCAAGCGACCGCTCGGTACCGGCTTGACCTTGCGCTTCAAGGTTTACGCGTCTTGCGCGGGAAAGCGACGGACGGGCAGGTGAGGGAGGCCGCCGACGCTTTGCGGGCCGCCCAGGCGGACGCATTTTATCTCGATGCGAAATCCAACGGGACGCTCATGGCGGCGCGGGCACGGATGGATAAAATCAAAGTCGCTCGTCACGCCGCCAAGACGGAGTTCATCCGCAACATGAATGC
>CAIQSZ010000211.1 GCA_903874575.1 uncultured Elusimicrobia bacterium | reverse complement strand
GCCAGCAGGGCGTCCACGACGGAGAGGATGCCTTCGGCCGCGCCGCGGACCTGCTGGTCCGAGACGCCCTCCACGGGGAAACGGTCCATCGAGAAGCCGCGCTCATCGACGCGTGCGCGCGCGACCGGCGAAAACAGCGGGTCCAGGAGATCGAGCGTCAGTTCCTTCGGCGCCCGAAAGGCCAGCATCGCGTCGCGCTCGACGGCCCGGTCGCCGACGCGGCCCTTCAACGTGCAGATCGCGCGGTAGCGCAGGAGTCCTCCGTGAACGGCTTCCAGGTGCCCGCGCCATAACTCCCCGACGGCTTCGGCGGTCAAGCCCTTCTGCAACGCGTCGGCCTTCGCGCCCGCTTTCGCGCTCCCGAAGCTTTGAGCCAGCCGCCACGCGCGCCAGGCGCCTTCGTCTCGCCCCAGCGCCTTGCGCGCTTCGCCCAGATGGTCCCAGACCGAATCGTCGTCGGGCAAGGCCCGCGCGACGGACTCCAGTTCCGACGCCGCATCGGTCGAACGGCCCAGCTTGAAGAGCGTCCAGCCCAGCGAATCGCGGTAGGCCGGGTTGGAGGGTTCGACGGCGAGCGCGCGGCGGATGAATCCCAGCGCGTCGTTCAACTTCAATCCTCGGTCGGCCAACGAGTAGCCCAAGTAGTTGAGCGCGGGAGCATCGTCGGGCTTATCGGCGATGAGGCGGCGGAACTCGGATTCGGCCTCGCCGATGCTGTTCATCTTCTCGAGGATCGTCGCCAACTGCCAGCGCGCGTCGCGGTCGTCGGGTTTCACCGCGAGGATCTCGCGCAGCAGCTTCACGGCTTCGGCGCGCTCTCCAAGGTCGTCGTGGCCGAGCGCGAGGTAGTAGGCGATGCGGTCGTCCTTCGGCCAGCGGCGGCGGGCCTCGCCCAGCGTCGTCATCGCCGCCTTCATGCCCCCCGACTGGAGCTGGTAGTACCCCAGGCGCAGGTTCAGCGTGGGGTCGTCCTTGAGCGCGCCGCTGTCCTGGAGTTCGGCGGCGGCGCGCGCGAAATCTCCGGCCCGTTCGGCGTCCGTCGCCAGCCACGCGCAGGCGGCCGGAAAGCCCGGGTGCTTCTCCTTGAGCGCGCGGAAAGTCGCCCGCGCGTCTTCAAGCGCGCCCATCGAAGCCTGGAGTTCGCCGACGCGGCCCCACAGCTCCGCGTCGCCGGGGTCGTCGTTGAGCAAGCGCCGGTAAACGTCGACCGCCGCCGCCGTCGCATGCATGACCTCGTACACCTCCGCCAGAACCAGCCGCGCCGGGCCCGATTCCGCGTCGTCCAGCTCGATCGAGCGTTTGAGTTTCTCGACGGCCGAAGGATAAAGCTCTTCCTGGGCGTCAAGCCGCCCCAGCTCGAAAAGCGAGCGCGCCGCGTGCTCCGGATTGCGCGCCAGAAAATCCTCCAGGAGCTTGCGCGCGCCCCCGGGGTCGCGGCCCGCGACCAGTCCGGTCAGCGCGAACAGCGTGTCGGCGGAGCCCGGCTCATCCTTGAGCGCGCGCGAAAACTCCTTCTCCGCGCCTTCCATGTCGCCGCGCGTCCATAGGACCCGGCCCAGGATCACGCGCGACTTCGCGTCGTTAGGGGCCAGTTCGAGCCGCTTGCGCGCCCATTTCTCCGCGCGGTCGCCGTCCTCCAACTCCAGCGCCAGCACGGCCGCCTCGCCGGCGATGAAGGCCGCCGAAGGGTCCAGCGCCATCGCACTTTCGTAGGCGGCCAAAGCGTCGGCATTGGCGCCGCGGCGTTCGAGCAGGGTCCCGCGCAGGTACTCGGCCTGCGCCTGCCGCGACGCGGACGCGCCCGAAGACGGCGCGGCGTGGGCGGCCGTGAGGCCGAACGCGAGGAAGGCGAAAAGAATCATTCGAGCGGGAGGTCCATCAGAATAGCGTCCGAGCCGTCATTGTAGAACTTCGGCCGGCGGCCGACAACCTTCGCCCCCACGCGCGCATAAAACGACCGCGCGCGGGCGTTCGCCGACGAAACCTCCAGCGAAAGCTTGGCGGCCGCGCGCGCGCGCGCCCTCGACAGCAGTCCGGCCCACAGCGCGCGCCCGACGCCGAGCCCGTCCACGAGGACGGCCATGTCGAGCAGCCGCGCCTCGGCGTCGAACACGCGCGCGACGGCGTAGCCGCGCGCCGTCCCGTCGTCGGCGACGAGGAATATGGAATCGGCCCGTTCCGCCTCCGCCGCGTAAGCCTCGCGCGACCAGCGCGCCGCGAACGGGCGACGAGAGATGTTCGCGACCTCGGCGGCGTCGAACGAGCGCGCGGACCTAACGACGAGGTTTTTCATAACCGGCGGGTTTCAGGTAGAACGGCTCGAACGGCGGAAGGGAGCGCTCGCCGAGACGGCGCGCGGCGGTCAGGAGAAGTTCGCAGGCTCCGACCGGGCCGTACGCGACGGCCAGACCGCGCGACTCGGCCGACCCCTTCCGGGCGGGCCAGGCCGCGGCAGCGCTCCACTCGGCGGGCCCGTCGGCCTTCAGGCGCGCGCCCGCCCGGCGGAAGCGCTGATGATAGACCTCGTCCTTCCAGCCGGGCAAGGCGGCGAGGACGTCGTCGGCGGCGCACGCATCCGCCGCGGCCTCCAGGCGCGACAACGCCAGCGCCGGGATGTCCCGTTCCATGCCCACGACGGCCGCGAACGACAGGCCGATGCGGATGCCGGTGAACCGGCCGGGGCCCGCGGCGGCGGCGACCGCGTCCAAGTCCTTCCAGGAAATCCTCGCTCTCTTCATCAACCCTTCGACCGCCGGCAACAACGCTTCATCATGCGGCACCTTCGCCGAACGGCGCGCGCGGTATCTTTTCCCGCGCGCGGCCAGCGCGACGGTCAGGTCATCTCCGGTCGCGTCGACGGCCAGGATGACGCGGTCCTTCACCGGCCCCGCCTGCGGTCGCGAACGCGGACGCGCCGGCCCGACTTCGCGTGCGTCAGACGGACCTCGACGCGCCGCGACGGCCAGCGGACGTCCGCCCGGGGCCATTCCACGACGACGACGCCTCTCGGATCGTGGAGTAATTCGTCCAATCCCAACTCGCCGACGTCTCCGCCTTCCAGACGGTAGAGGTCGAGATGATGGAGCGTCAGGCGCGAGCCGCGGTAGACGTGGGCGAGCGCGAAGGTCGGGCTGGAGACGCGCCCGCGGTAGCCCGCGGCGCGAGCCAAGCCGCGCACGAGCGTGGTTTTGCCGGCGCCCAGCTCCCCGTGCAGCAAAACGAGGTCGCCGGCCTCCAGCGAGCGCCCGATGATCTCGCCGAGACGGATCGTCTCGGCCTCCACGGCCAGCGACAGTTTCACAGCGTTTTGAACGCCTTCGGCAGGAAATCCGGGAGGTCCGCGGACGACGCGCCCCAAACGGTGAGTTCGCGCTCGGCCATCTCGCCGGCGACGCCGTGCAGCCAGGCGCCCAACGCCGCGCTCTTGAACGCCAGATCTCCGGAAACCCGGCCCGAGGCCTGCGCCTGAGCCCACAGTCCGGCGATGAGCCCCGTCAGGACGTCGCCCGAGCCGCCTTTGGCCAAAGCCGGCCCTCCGGTGGCGTTGACCACGGTGCGAGCCCCCGTCGAGATCAAAGTGCGGCGCCCTTTCAACAAGGCGACGCCGCCCCAATAGCGCGCCAGGCTCTCGACGCTGCGCACGCGCGCCGATTCGAATCCGGAACGTTCGGTCTTGAGCGCGCGCGCCATCTCACCGGGATGCGGCGTGAACACGCACGGCCGGGGTCTTCCCTTGAGCATCCGCGCGACGACGTCGGGCTCCCGCGCGGACAGCACGTTCAGCGCGTCCGCGTCGACGACCGCGGGCAGGCTCAGCCCCGCGAGCGCGCGCAGGACGAAACGAGCCGTTTCCGAATGCGTCGTGATCCCGGGCCCGATCGCGAAGACCGTGACGCGACGATCCGCCGCGTAGGCCTTGAGCGCCCCGACCCCGTCGGCGCGCAGCGCCCCGCTCGCGGTCTCGGGCAGGCCCAAAGTCATCGCCGAAGGCACGGCGCCGGCCACGATCTGCGCGATGCCGATCGGAACGGCTACGCTGACCAGCCCCGCGCCCGAGCGCACAGCCGCGCGGGCCGACAGAACGGCGGCTCCCGCCATGCCGCGAGACCCGCCGACGATCAGGGCATGCCCGAACACGCCCTTGTGGTCCTCGGGCCGACGTTCGACCAGCCCGTCGCGCAATTCCGCCTTCGAAAGGGCCCTGAGGCTCATGGCTTGGTCACAGCCGGACCGCGAAGGCGACCGCGTGCTCGCGGCCGTGAGAGAGCGAGAGTTTGATCTTCTTGGCGGGCTTGCCCGAGATGACGACGGTCGGGCGGCCGGCCCCGTCGCGGGCGACGGAAATTGCCGTCAGCGGAATCTCGGCCTTGCCCAAGGTTTTATAGACGGCCTCCTTCGCCGCGAAGCGGACCGCGAAGTGAGGCCACGGATCCTTCTTCGCTTTGCAGTACGCGATCTCCTCGCGGGTGAAGACGCGCGCCAGGAAGCGCGGATTGCGCCGCGCGAACCGCTTGACGCGCCCGATCTCCACGAGATCGACGCCGACTTCCATCACAGGCGCTCGACGGGACGCAGCAGCACGGCGCCGCGGTCGAAGCCTTCGACGACCGCCAGTTCCTTCAAGCAATGACCATGTGAACCGTCATTCGTCTGCAATTGCGCGGACGGATGGGCCCATACGACCGGCAGCGACGGATTGCCGTTGACGAAGCCGTGCTCTCCGTTGTTGCTGGAGACGCACCAGACGACGGGCTTGCCGACGGCCGCCGCGGGCTCGGAGACGACGCGATCGAAATCCAGGCCGAGACGACGCGCCTGGGCAAGCATGGAGGCGTTGGGACTCCGGAGCCGAAAGCTCGAGAGTACATCAAGATACGGTATCATCGAAATGAGATAGAGGGCGAGCAATCCCGCCGGGAACAGCCATAGGATGCGGCCCCGCGTCTTCGCCAGCAGTTTGAACCAGTTCGCGCAGGGGTCCAGCCGACGGAAGATTCTGATCATGGCGCCTCTATTCGACGGTGACGCTTTTGGCGAGATTGCGCGGCTGGTCCACGTCGCAGCCGCGCAGATCGGCGATGTGGTAGGCCAGCATCTGGAGCGGGACGATGTTGACGAGAGGGGACAGTATTTCCGAAACCGGCGGCAGGCGCAGGACATGCTCGACGTCCTTGAACTCGCCGACGCCTTCGGTCGCCACCACGATCAACTGCGCGCCGCGCGCCTTCACTTCCTCCAGGCTGGACAACGTCTTCTCGAGCACGCGCGACTGCGTGGCGATCACGACGACGGGCATCTCGGCGTCGATCAGGGCGATGGGCCCGTGCTTGAGCTCGCCGGCGGCGTAGCCTTCGGCGTGGATGTAGGATATCTCCTTGAGCTTGAGCGCGGCCTCGAGCGCGATCGGGTAGTTCACGTTGCGGCCGATGAACAGGAAGTGCTCCTTTTTGGCGAATTTACGGGCGACGGCCAGCACCTGCTTGTCCAGTTTGAGGGCGCCGCGGATGTCGCCGGGAACCTTGACCAACTCCTCCACGAAGGCGCGGCCCTCGGCCTCGCTCATCGTGCCGCGGCCCATGGCCCCGTGCAGGACCAGCACCGCAAGCGCGGTGAGCTGGCCGATGAAGGCCTTCGTGGACGCCACGCCCAGCTCCGGCCCGCAATGCGAATACAGCGTCCAGTCCGCGGCGCGCGTGAGCGCCGAACCGACGGTGTTGCAGATCGCCAGAACCTTCGCGCCCTTCTCCTTCGCGTTCTTCACGGCGGCCAGCGTGTCCGCCGTCTCGCCGGACTGGCTGATGGCGACCACCAGATCGTCGGGACCGATCGTCGTCTCGCGGTAGCGGAACTCCGAGGCGGTCTCGACGCGCGTGGGGACGCCGACCAAAGTCTCGAACCAATATTGCCCGACGAGGCACGCATGATAGGCGGTGCCGCAGGCGATCATCTGGATCGTGCGCGTCTTCTTGAGGATGTCGGCGTTCATGCCGCAGTCGCGCTCCAGGACGCCCTTCAACGGCAACAGACGGCCGCGCATCGTGTCCTCGCAGGACATCGGTTGCTCGTTGATCTCCTTGAGCATGAAATGGCGGTAGCCGCCCTTCTCGGCCATCGTGCGGTCCCAGGAGATCGTGACCGGCGCCTTCTCGATCTTCTTGCCCGCGAGGTTGAAAAAGGAGACCCCGTCGCGCTTGAGCACGGCCATCTCCCCGTCCTCGAGAAACACGGCCTTGCGCGTGTGCGCCAGGAACGCGGGGATGTCGGAGGCCAGGAAGGTCTCCCCCTCGCCCAGGCCGATGATCAGCGGCGACGCGGTCTTGGCCGCGATGATCACGCCGGGCGCCTTGGACCACAGGACGGCGATCGCGTACGCGCCCTTCACGTCGGCCAACGCGCGGCGCACGGCCTCGAACAGGAGCGGCTCGGTGAGGTCCGGCTTCGGCGCCGAGCCCGGGGGCTGGAGCTGTTTAAGCTTCTCGGCGATGAGGTGCGCGAGGACCTCGGTGTCCGTCTCGGACTCGAACTTCGCGCCCGCGGCGACGAGGCGGTCCTTCAACTCCAGATAATTCTCGATGATGCCGTTGTGGATCACGGCGACGGAGCCGCTCCCGTCGGTGTGGGGATGGGAGTTCTCCTCGGACGGCTTGCCGTGCGTCGCCCAGCGCGTATGGCCCATCGCGACGCAACCCGCCAGCGGGCTGGCCGCCAGGACTTTTTCCAGGTTCGCCAGCTTGCCCGGGGCGCGACGGCGCTCGATGACGCCGTCGACTATAGACGCCAAGCCGGCGGAATCATACCCCCGGTACTCCAGCCTTTTGAGGCCCTCCATGAGGAGCGGCGCGGCCTGTTTGGACCCGACGTAACCCACGATTCCGCACATGGCTCAGTCCACCAGCCGCCGCATCTCGGATACGGCGCTCTTGAGACCGACGAAGACGGAGCGTCCGATGATCGAGAAGCCGATGTTGAGAGCCGCCATGTGCGGGACGCGCGAGATCGGCGCCACGTTGTGGTAGTCCAGGCCGTGGCCCGCATGCACCGTCAG
>CAIQSZ010000210.1 GCA_903874575.1 uncultured Elusimicrobia bacterium | reverse complement strand
CCGCCGCTGACCGTCACGGCCCCGTTGATGTAGCCCCCGTTGATCGGGAAGGTGACGGTGGCCACCGCCGGCGTGGCGTCGTAGAGGAAGCTGAAATCCTGGGTGCGCGCGTTGCCCGCCCGGTCGAGGGTCTGCACGCGCAGAAGGTAGTTCGCTCCGTCGGTGAGCCCGGGGTAGTTCCACGCCCACGAATCCGGCGCGCCATAGGTGTAGGAGTTCGTTCCGAAGTACACAGGCGCGCCCGCGGCGAACGCGGCGCCGTCGTACCAGGAACCGAGGCCCGCCCCCGATGACAACGCGAGCGAAAGGTTCGCGACGCCGGCCGGCGCGTCGGTCGCCGTGCCTAGGACGGCGGGCGAAACCGGGCCCAGGAACGCGAGCGCGGGGGCGGTCAGCGCCGCGGTCGCGGCGTTCGCGTCGTAAGTGAACGCCGCGGAGCTGATCGCCGTCTGCGCGTTGCCGGCGAAGTCCGTGCCCGTTGAACGCGCCAGGTAGGAATGCGCCTGCGTCCACGGCAAAGAGCCGAAGGGCAGCGTCCAGGCCGCGGTCGAACCCTGCGCCGGGAACCAAGCCGGGCACGCGGACGTGAAATTGTTGGCGCCTTGGTTGTAGCAGTTGGGCGCGGAAATCGACGCGTCCTGCAGGCTGATCGACACGGTGGACAGCAGGATGTTGTCGAAGCCGACGCCGCTGACCGACGTGACCACGTTGCGGTACTGGCCGTCGAGGGGATTCCAGACTCCGGTGACCGGGGGCGTCACGTCGTAGGTGAACGTGGAGCCTCGAGGGTTTCCGAAGATCTCGACGTTGCCGCCGCCGTTGGCGTCGTCGACACCGGAGCTCGTGATGTAGTAGGAGGCGCCGGAGGTCAGGTCGGCGGGCCCCGGAACGTTCGCGGAGGACAGGCTCCACGAAGAAACGAAGACCTGCATGCCTTGGGCCGGGGCGATGGTGGCCGGCGCCCCGCTCCACGGAGAGAAGCCCGGCCAGTACTTGCCGTCGAACAGCCGGCGTATCTGGAGGCGGACGTTCGCGACGGCGCCGGGATTGCTTCCCGGCAGGTCCGACGCCGTTCCTATGATCGAAGGCAAGGCGTTGACGATGTTGTCGTTGGCGGGAATCGAAACTCCGGTCTGCGGGGCCAAGGAATCGTAGGTGAAGGTGACGGTCGCGTAGGGGACCGAATACGTGCCGGCGAGGTTGATCGAACGGGCGCTCACGGTGTAGGTGCTGCCGTCCACGAAGGACAGGCCCGCGGAACCGCTCGACAGGTGCCAGTTCGTCCATGAGGCCGTGTAGGTCGCCGTCGTCCACGCCAACTCGGGGATGCCCTGGCTAAACGCGAACCCGCTGGTCGGGTCCGCATATTGATTCGTGCCCGTGTTGAGGAAGCGGACCTGCACGCGCGAAATCGAGTCAGGCGCCGTGGCCGTGGCCGTTCCGGAAGCGGAGGACACGGTCGCGAAGCGCTCGCGGACGCCGTTAAGCGGAGCCGACAGCGTGATCGTCGGCGAGGTTCCGTCGTAGCCGAACGTGATCGCCGCCGCCGGCGTTTCGATATTGCCCGAGCCGGCGCCCGTCGCGTTATCCTCGGCCCAGACTTGCAGGGAGTACATGAGGCCGTTCATCCAGGTAAGAGTCGGCGTGCTGGACGCATAGCTCCAAGTCTGCGTGCCGAGATTATAGACGACGGTACTCGCGGTAACCGCGGCCACCCAGGTGCTGGCGTTATGACTCCAGTAGTAGTTGTTGTCGAGGCGCTTGAGGTACATGCGCACCGTCTTCACGCCGCCGCTGACCTGGCCGGTCTGGCCCCAAAGCGCGTCCAGCGAGGGCCCCGCCAAGGTCGGCGGCGCCGCCGCGAAGGCGCCGTTGGCCGGAAACGCGACCGATGAAGTCGGCGACGAGCGGTCGGCCTCGAACTGGACGATGTCCGGACTTCCCAGGATGGTCGCGAAATTGACCCCGGCCGCCGTCACGGTGAAGGAAGTGTCGTTGACCTGCCCCCAATCGGGAAGGACCTCGCCCAAGGGAGGATATCCCCAGCTCCCCGCTGCGGGATAGGCGACCCGAGTCGCCGTGGAGGCCGTCGCCCCGGTGCAGTTCACCCAGCCCAAGGCCGCGGTACCGCTCCAGCACTGACCGCTGTCAAGACGCTTCAACTGAATCTGGACGCTGGTGGTGACCCCATTGGCGGTTCCCTGCAGGGCGGTGAGTTCGTTGTAGAAGATGTTGTTGATCGGAGCCGTGAGTCTGACCACGGACGGCGGCGGCTGGAACTGCAGGACCAAGCGGCCCGGAGACCCCGCGTCCTGGGGCGTCTGGTAGTTGCCCGCTTGGTCGACCGCGCTTGAGATGACGACGTAATTCGACAGGTTGCGCAGATTCGCATCCAAGATCGGCGACGAGAACGTCCACGCGCCCGTCGGCCGCGAGTAGGCGGTCGGATTCCAGACGGGAAGCGCGGTCACGATCCACTGTCCGAGCGTCGCGTCCCAATAATTCCCCGCGTTCGGGTCGCCCGCGTTGGCGGGATCATCCAGGATGGCCACGGCGACTCCGCTGACGTCGGACGAGGAAGCGTTGACCAGCGGGTCCGCCGCCGTGCCGACGATCGTGGCCAGCGTCGTCGTGGTGTTGAAATCCGGTCCGGGCGGCGAAGTGATGCCGCTCTGCGGGGAGGCGCCGTCGAAAGTGAACGTCGAGACGGCGGCGAAGGCGTTCGGGAACGTTCCGGTATTGCCCGCCGCGTCCTGGGCGATCACGCGGATCGCGTACTGGCGGCCGTCCGGCGAAGGGTCTCCGCGGACCCAATCCGAAGGCCCCGTCAGAGACCACGAACTGGCATGCACGGTCGCCGTGCTCGAGATCGGGGAGTTTTGCCATCCGGACGATTCGTTCCACCACGAGCACGGACCGCTGCATGATGGAATCGAATGCCCCCCGGACGAAAGGTCTTGGATCTGGACCAGGACCTTCGAGACCCCCGCGGCCAGGCCGCCGCCGACGGGCGGGACGACCACGGGATCGAGGAAGGTGCCGCTGGAGGCCCTGAAGTTGTCCGTGCTGATGTACGTCGAAGCGGCTCCCGGGCGAGACAAAGTCACGCCGGGCGTGGAACGGTCGACCGTGAAGGTCGTCGTCGAGTATATCGGGTCGTACTGGTTCAACAAGTCATGCGACTGGGCGACGATCTTATAGCGGTAGCCGTCCGGGAACGCGGACTCCGAGATGACGGCGCCCAAGGTCTGGAATGCTCCGACGTTTCCGACCCCGCCCGACAGCGACGTGGGCAGAGGCAGCTGAGGCGATGCGTTCCAGCCGATCGAATCCCAGTAACGGACGTTGTTGAGGGAATCGTAGCGGTAAGCGCTGAAGGTGACCGCGGCCACGCCGATTCCCGGCGTGCCGCTGGCCGATTGATCGTCGGCGGTCCCGGTGATGGGCGTCACGTTCGCCGCGATCATGCCGTTGTTCGGGGGATTCGTGAAGGCCGTGGCGGACGGGAAGAAGTCAACCTTGAGCGCGCTGCCCCCGGTGGACGGCAGGCCGGGGCCGCCGCGACTGTCGTTGCCCGCGACGTCCACGGCGCGCACGAAAAAGACGTAGGTGCGCGGCACCGAGAACGCGCCGATCGCGGCGGTCAGCCCCGCGTCGGTATACGCCCAGCTGGACGCGAACACGGCCGCCGGACGCCAAGACTGCCCCGCGTCGAACGACGCGAAGCTGGTCCCGTTCCAGAAGTTTCCGAGCACGTCCTCCACCGCGACGTAAAGACCGCCGATTCCGGAGGTGTTCTCCGTATAAGTGCCGGAAGAGAGGAAGAAGCCGGTCGCGTACGAATTGTCGATCGGGACCCGGATCGTCGTCGTCGGAGCCTGCGCGTCGTAGGTGAACGAATAGCTCGCGTCCGTGCCCGCGTTTGCGGTCCGATCGACGGCGTGCAGGAACACGGTGTACGTCTGTCCGTCGCTCCACGGGGGGATCGCGTCGCCCGCGGGGCTCGACGGCGGATAGCTCCAAGACGCGGGGTCGGCGGTGGTCGTCGACACCGAGCGGTACTGCACTCCGGCGGTGAACGCGGCTCCGTCCCAGTAGTGCGACGCGGGGTCGCGGATCGCGATTTGGACCGACGATAGGCCCGACTTGACCTCGCCGGCGCCGATCCAGTCCACCGCGGTCCCCGACAGCACGCTCAGCTGTCCGAAAGGGTAGTAGGCTTGGTTGGGCGCGTCGATGGTGGCCGACGGCTTGTTGACGTCGTAGACGAAAGTGGCCGTCGACACGTTCGGAGACACGTTGCCGGCGTTGTCGACCGCGAGGGTGAAAATCTGGTACTGCTTGTTGGCGATCCACGCGACGCCGGGCAAGGTCCACGGATTCGTGGCGACGGCGACCAGGTAGCCGGTCGACGCGGGCGCCGCCCAAGAGGAGCCGTTCCAGCGCAGATTGTCGGTCAAGTCGTTGATTTCCAACTGGACGCGGGCCACCCCGGCCGGACTATCGAAAGCGGTGCCGGAAATGTCCGCGATCGGGTTGGCCGTGCCGTAGGACTGATAATATGAGGTCGGCAAAGTCAGCACGACCGTCGGGCCGACGCGGTCGAGGATGATCTGGGCCGTCGTGGGAATCTCGAGGTTGCCCGCGTTGTCGAGCGCCTGCATCGCCACGCCGTAGGTGGTGCCGTCGGGCTGGGTGATCGTCGGAACGCCCTGGCCGATGATGGCGCCCGGATATTGCCAGGCGACGGTTCCCGTCGAGCCGGTGATTTGTACCGGGAGCTGAGTGACGGCATTGGCCGCGCCCCACGCCGAGCCGTTCCAGTAGTAGCTGCTGACGCCGACGACGTACCACACCCGCAGGAAGTCCGAGGCGGCGCCTGACTTTTCGGCGTTCGAGGTGCCGCCGATGACGTCCAGGTTCTGAAAGAAACCCGAAGTCGTCGGCTGGGTCACGCGCGAGGACGGCGGCGTGTCGTCGACGATGAACGAGACCTGGTTCTGGCCCTGAACGAAGACGCCGGTCTGGTTGCCGACGATCGCGCCCGAAACGTCGCGCGCGCGGTCGGCGGAGCGGAGTTTGGCGTGGTACTCGCGGTCTCCGAGCCAGTTCCCGGAGTTGAAGATCATGGACCAAGTCGCCGTGCCCGTCAGGGTCTGCCAGGCGTTGGCCTCGACCGTGATGGACGAGAAGTAGGTCCCATTGTAGGTCGAGTAGCCGACGTAGTAATAGCTGGTTCCGCCCTGGAGGTACCAAATCACGTCCTGGACGTTCTGCAGGGCGTCGTTCCCCGGATATTGCGCGAACTCGGCGTCGGCCGCGGTGCCGCTCAGGGCGGCGCCGCCGTTCAGGCCGGAGGATTTATACGAATGGCCGTCGACCGGGACGACGAACCCCGCGGTCGGGGGATTCTGGTCGACGGCGAAAGTCCGACTGGAGACCGGGGTCGCGAACGCGCCCTGGACGTTCCCGGCATAGTCGACGGCCTGCGCCGTAAGCGTGTAGGAGCGGTCGTTGGCGATCGCGGTATTGAGCGCCGGGTTGGCGTAGGTCCAAGGATTGGTGCCGGCGACCACGAAGAAATGAGGGCAGGCCAGATTGAACTGGGAGGCGGCCTCGTTCCAGCAGAGGTCGTCGAAGTCGTCCTCGATCTGGATGTTGACGCTCGCCACGTCCGATTTCTTGAAGTTCGCGTAGACGCCGGAAGGATCGAACGCCGTGCCCGACAAGACGGTCAGGTTCTGGTAGACCTGCCCGGAACTGGGTTGAGCGATGAACGCGGTCGGCGGACTGGTGTCGTAGACGAACGAGAAGTTCGCCATCGAAGTCTCGACCGTCTGGTCGTTGCCCGCCAAGTCGGCCGCGTGGGCGATCACCAGGTAGTCCTCGCCGTCGCGCAGGGACGCCCCCGCCAAAGTGGCCGTGCTCCAGGAGTACGTCGGAGGACTGCCGGCCGAGACGAACGAGCCGGCAACGAACTCCTGCGCGCCTCCGACGAAGGCCGCGCCGTTCCAGTACTGGCCGTTGACCATCCTCTTGAGTCGTATTTTCACGTTCGCCTGAGCCACCGAAGGAGGCGCCGGATTTCCCGGATCGACGACGGCGCCCGCAAGCGTCGGCAGCGAGTTCAGGCACGTCCCGGCGCCCGCGCACGCGGCGCCCGTCGGAGAGACGACCGTCGGGATCGGGATGGTTTTATCGAAGACGAATTCGACCGACGAGGAAGGGCCCGCGATATTCGCGCCGTTATAAGGCGTCGCGATCAGGGTGTACGAGGTATTGTCGACGCCGTACGCAGACGCGAAGACATAGCTCCAGGTCTGCGGCGTCCCGTTGACGACGTTGACCGCAGTGAAGGTCGTCGGATCATTGACCCAAGACGCCGTCGGATCGTACCAGTAGCTGGCCGGCGAGGTGAGGCGCTGCAGTTGGAGGCGGACGCCGCCGCTCGTCCTCATCCCTTCGCCCTCTCCGAGGATGGTGGTGACGTTGCTGATGGTTCCGGGCCCGTATTGGCGGCCGTCTGGGCCGGCCGGTTGCAGGATGGACGTGGTCGCGCTCGGCGCCTGGAGGTTGAACTTGACGTCGTAGGTCAGGTGCGCGGTCTCCACGTTGCCCGCTAGGTCGAGGGCCTGAGCCGTCACCGTATAAGTCGAGCGATCGTCGAACGCGATGCCCGAGGCGTCCATCCTCCACGCGTAGAGGCCGGGGGAAAGCAGCGCTCCGACCACGCCGGACGACAGGGACACCGGCGGGACCTGCCAGGCGCTCCCGTTCCAGTACTGATTCGGATGGCACGTGCCGCCGCTGCAGGCCGTCTCCTGCAAAGTGATCCGCACCACGGACGGAACTCCGGGAGGAGCGTCGCCCACGGTGCCGTAAAGGAACGGGATCGAGGTATTGCTGCCGGTCGGCGCCGTCGCCACGGAGACAGGCTCGATCTCGTCGTGGTAGAACACGACCGTCGAATAGGACAGGCTCCAATTACCGGCGAGGTCCCTGGCGCGAGACTCCGCCGTGAAGGTCTGATTCGTGCCCCAAGGCGCCGACGGGTACCACCAAGAGGTCGCCGAGGCAGAGAGGGTCGCGTTCAGCCATGTCTCCGTCGTCGTGGTCCAGGTCGAGCCCGTGTAATACCACGTCGGGGCGCTGCCGCTGGAAAGGCGCACCTGCACGAAGTTGATCAGGCCCGGAGGCGTGTCCGACGCCGTGCCCTGCACGAAGGTCCCCGCGGGAACGTAGGCCGAAGCGGCCGGGGAAGCGATGGTCGCCGTCGGAGCCTGGACGTCGTAGACGAAGGTATTCGTGGTCAGCACCAAGGTCTGGTTGCCGGCCATGTCGAAGGCGATCGCGGCGACGTTGTACTGGATGTCCGTGACGTTCCAGTAGGCGGG
>CAIQSZ010000209.1 GCA_903874575.1 uncultured Elusimicrobia bacterium | reverse complement strand
CCGCTGGAAGCCATGCGACGACTTTACAAACTGTCAACCGCGTTTAGAAGCCGTGTCGTCCGATTTCGTAGAATTGAAGGGTTGCCGCCACCAGAAACGCCCATCGGGACAAATGTCGGCCCCGACGCCGTCCGGCTTTCCGTTCTCGAATCGACGGCAATCCGGAATTGGCTAGAGGAAGCGTCCGCCCACGTCAAGGCCGACCCCACGCAGGACATATGGGCGATCAGGGACGTTCTTTCCGGCAATTGGACGAATACGAAAGCGCTCGCGCCCGAAGCAATCCTCCAGCGATGGTCGGCGCTTAAAAAAACGCCGCTTCCGCGAAACCATTATTATGGGCTGTACACCCATATACCGTTCTGCCGTTCCCGCTGCCGATACTGCGTCAACTTTCTCCGCGTGATTCCTTCTCCGGGCGCGATCCGCGCCTATGTCGACAATATGCACGAAGAAGCGCGCTTCTTCGCCCCGCTCTTCTCGGACTGTTCCTTCAGCCGCTGGGCGGTCGGAGGCGGAACTCCGAGCTTGTTGGAGCCGGACATGCTCCATCGCTGGCTCGAACCGATCTCCCGGATGTTCAATTTCGACGCCGACTGCATGCGCACGGCGGAGTTCAATCCCAGCAGCACGGACCGGCGCAAGTTGGAGGCTCTGAAATCGATCGGGTTCAACCGGATCAGCTTCGGCGTCCAGTCCCTGGACGCCGGGATTCTCCACGCCGTGAATCGGGATTATCAGACTTTGCAAACGGTGCGCCGGGCGCTACGGTCGGCCGCAAAGGCGGGATTCGACTGGGTCAACGCCGACCTGATCTTCGGCTTCATGCACGAGCCGCCGGACAGTTTCATGAAGAGCTTCCGTCTCATCGCCGAGATGCGCCCGACCTCGATCACCGTCTACGCGCTCAATCTCACCGACGGCTACCTTCGCGGCATCGGGGTCACGCGCGCGCAATACCAAAGCTACTTCGACGCGGTCCTCCCTCGAGTGAGGGAGGACCTTTCCCAGACGGCGGCGAGTCTCGGCTACAAGCCTTCCATGTTCGGGAGTCCCATGAACTGGTGCTTTGAGTTGGACGGCACCGCCGCGGCCCGGAGTCGGGCTTGGCGGGAATACCATCGCCAGGACTGGGGGAGCTCATTCCTGGGCCTGGGCTCAGGCAGCACCTCGCATATTTTCGGACAGGCCGTCTACGCGAAGAACATGGCGCCTTTCGCCCCGAGAAAGGCGCTGTACCAGAAGGCGGACATGACCCGCAAAGCGGAGATGTCCCGGCACATCGTCGTGCAGTTGAACCTGGAATCCCGCGTCAGATACGGCGAGTTCCGGGACTGCTTCGGAGAGGACGTCCGGAACTGCTTCGCTTTGGAACTCGCCGCGCTAAGACGCGAAGGCCAGATCCGCGAGGACGCCGCGGGTTTCGATTTCCTTCCGACCCGACACGAAGAGAGAATCCTGTTCGGCCTCTACTTCTTCATGTCCGACCTGGCCAAGATAGCCCGTTTCAGGAGAATGGCGCCCAAACGGTCGGAGCGCGCGTTAAGCCGATGTCTGAAGGCCTTCAGAAAACCGTATAAAAAAACGGGATCAAGACGGGGGCCTCGGCCGTGAGGAGGAAGATGAAGATAACGAGGACGAGCAGAAGGATGGGAATCAGAATATAGTCCCGGCGATGCCTAACCATCCCCGCGAATTCTTTTAGCAGGGCCCATTTCGTCGAAAGGCTCTTCAGCATTGGGAGTCTCTCCTCCGGTTGGAAACCAGGTAACGACCCATGACGAGCCGGTCCATCCCCGTCTTCAGGAAAGCGGCCACGGCGTCCGAGGGAGTGCAGACGATGGGCTCGCCCCGCCCGTTGAAGGAAGTGTTGAGAATAAGCGGGGTCCCGGTTTGCCTGCCGAACTCCTTGATGAGCCGGTAGAAAAGGGGGTGATCGGCTTCGGTCACGGTCTGGAGCCTCGCGCTCCCGTCGGTATGGACCGCCGAAGGAATCTCGCCGCGCTTTTGCGGCCGCACGCGGAAGGACAGGAGCATGAATGGACTCTCGTGGGAGTCCTCAAAGTATTCGTCCGCGCGCTCCGCGCAAACGGCCGGGGCGAAAGGCCGAAAAGACTCCCGATGCTTCACGCGATGGTTTAGGATGTCTTTCATCCCCGGATTGCGTGCGTCGGCCAAGATGCTCCTATGACCAAGCGCTCTAGGGCCGAATTCCATCCGCCCTTGGAACCAGCCGATGATTTTTCCGCTTCCGATGAGCTCGGCGGTTTTTCGCAGAAGCTCTTCCTCCGGGAGTTTTTCATAAGTTAAGCCCGCCTTATCAAGGACGGCTTGCATCTCGTCGTCGGAGAATTCGGGTCCCAGCGCGGCGCTGCGCATCGTCCGGCGCTCCTTTCCCCCAAAACGCGTGCTGTAGACATAGAGCGCCGCCCCCATTGAGCAACCGTCGTCCCCGGAAGCCGGTTGGATGAAAATGCGCTTGATGGGCGTCTTTTCGAGGAGAACCGCGTTGGAGACGCAATTGAGTCCGACACCCCCGGCGATGCAGAGATCCTCGACTCGGTAGCGGGAATGCATCCAGCGCACAAGCTTGACCGCGACCTCCTCGACGACCGCTTGCAAAGTCGCCGCCAAATCGCAGT
>CAIQSZ010000208.1 GCA_903874575.1 uncultured Elusimicrobia bacterium | reverse complement strand
GTCGTTGACCTGCTTGAAGCAATCCAGGTCGAACAAGATCATGGAGAGCTTGCGCTTCTGGCGGATGGCGCGGCCGGCCTCCTCGCGCAGGCGATCATGAAAGTGACGCTGATTGTAGAGGCCCGTCAGATCATCGGTGCGGGTGAGCTCGCGCAGTTTGCGCTCCAGTTCCACGCGGTCGCTGATGTCCCGCCCGACGCCCAGCGTGCCGATCACGCGGCCGCGCGCGTCCTTCAGGATCGAAGCGGAGAGGCTCATGTGCAGGAGCCTGCCGCCCGACGCCTTCACCTGGAGCTCGTGGCCTTGGACGCGGCCCACGGGGCTCTCGTTCAGGAGGCGCATGATGCGCTCGGCGGCGGCGGGCCCTTCGGCGTAGATGTCATGGCACGGGCGCCCGATCATTCTCGCCGCCTTCCGTCCCAGCATGGCCTCCGCGCCCGGAGAAAAATAGATGATGCGTCCCGTGACGTCCGCCGTGCAGATCAGATCTCCGGAGGACGCGACGAGGGCCTCGAAATATTCCTTGGCCCGGATGAAGTCGCTCGAGAGGGCGCTCAGGGGCGCGACGGATCGTTGTGAATGCGAAATCGATGTCATATGACAAATCTAACAGACAAAGGGGCCTTGTGGATGGGTCCTTTATCCTATTAAGGGACTAGGTACTCAGATAAACGTCTGGGGCCGCTCAGGCGGCCTTTTTGCGATGTTCGATCGCGGCGAGCGTTTGATCGATCTTCGCCTTAAGCGCCTCGGGTTCGACGGGCTTAACGATATAGCCGACCGCGCCGAACAACAGGGCGTCCTGCAACGTGCCCGCGTCGGCCAAGCCCGAGACCATGACGATGGGAATGTCGGAGGTTTTGGGGTCGTTGCGCAGTTCCCGCGTGAGGCTGATGCCGTCCTGCTCGGGCATCATGATGTCCATGAGGATGAGGTCGGGGCGCAACAACTGGATGGATTCCTTCGCCGAGCGCGCGCTCGTCGCGATCTGCACGTCGAAGCCCATCAGTTCCAGGCTCGTTTCGTACAACTCGCAGGCGGAGGCGTCGTCGTCCACGGCGAGAATGCGTTTCTTGGCCACGGCGCTCATTATAGCCCTCGCGTCGCCCAGCTGTCCAGGCTCAGGGGATCGGGTTGCGCGGTGCAGATCGTCCAGCACAACGCGGCGAGCAGGGTGTCGAACAAGAAGGCGTGGGGGGGTGAGAAATGCATGGACTCGCCGAAGCAGCCGCAGTTCGGCAGGGTGATTCCGCGCGCCAGCACGGAGCCGATCGCGAAGAGGAAGGCCAAGGTCGTCGCGCCCGCGGCGGCGCCCGCCGCGCGGGTCCGCACGCCCAAGATCAGCGCCCAGCCGACCGCCAGTTCCAGCCAGGGCAGGAGGCTGGCGATGGGGAGGGTGATGCTTGAGGGCACCAGGTCGTAGACGCCGATGACCAACGCGAACTCCTCGGCGGGAGCCGAGGCTTTGGACGCCCCGGCATAGACCAGCACGGCGCCGACGAAGATCCGGGCGAATAGGGCGAGCAGGGCGCGGGGCTTCATGGCTTCTTGAGCTCCCGGTCGATGAATAAGGCGCCCAACTCGGCGAGTTGCTTGCCGCCGGCGAACCGACGTCCGTTCACGAAGAAGGTCGGGGTGGAGCCGACCCAGGCATTCTCGCCGTCCTTCACGTCGTCGGCGACGGCGGCCGCGGTCTCGGGTTTGCCGCGACAGGCGTCCCAGGCGGGTACGTCCAGCTTCAGAGCGCGCGCGTATCCGGTCAGGAACCGATCGGCCTCGCCGTTGGTCCATTCGTCCTGCCGGTCGTACAAACGGTCGTGGAATTCCCAGAATTTGCCTTGCCGGCCGGCGCAATCGGCCGCGTAAGCGGCGGCCTTGGCCCACGGGTGCATGCGCAGGGGGAAGTGCTTGAAGCTGAACCGGATCTTGCCCTCGTAGAGTTGGAGAAGTCGGCGCAGAGGCTCCTCGGCGTAGCGGCAGGCCGGACACTGGAAATCCGAAAACTCGACGACGCGGATGCGCGCGTCGGGCGGGCCCTTTCGCCGGAAATCCGGGGCGGCGGGAGAGAAGGGTTTTCTCGCGCGGCCCGCGGCGACCGTCGAGACGACGGTCAGGGCCCCGACGAGGGCGTAGGAAAACAAGCGCCGAAACTGCTTGGAGCGCATCGCGACGAGTATCATAGAAAAATAGGCGGCTAAAACAAGCTTAGGAAGCGGTCCTCGTACTCGTCGAAGAGCCCGTAGTCCTTCAACTTGCGGCCCAGTTCCTCGACCAGCGCGCGGTCCTTCTTCGCGCGGGATATCAGGTCTTCGATCTCCCTGCGGCGGCGGTCGGCCTCGCCATGGTCCGGGGAGAACATCCCGCG
>CAIQSZ010000207.1 GCA_903874575.1 uncultured Elusimicrobia bacterium | reverse complement strand
CGGAAATCAAGCCGTCCAGCGAGACCGCGAAGAGCGGCACGGTCAACGCCCCGAACCTTGTGCTCCCGGGCGAGCCTGCCGTCCGCAAGAACTATCTGCTCCCGGCCATCGAGATACCCCTGTTCCTGCTCGCGCTCAACGGCTACGACCGCCTGCGCTACGGCAACGGCGTCTACGGCACCAATTATGCGACGTTCAAGGAGCACCTTCTCAACGGCCATTGGCAGTACGACGAGGATCCTTTCGCGATCAACCAGTTCGCGCATCCCCTTCAAGGAGCCTTGATGTACGGGTTCGCGCGGTCCTCGGGCCTTAACTTCTGGGAAAGCCTCGTCTACAGCAACGCGGGCAGCTTCCTCTGGAAGGTCGCAGGCGAGACCGGCCAGCCGTCCCTGAACGACCAGATCACGACCGGCAACGCCGGCAGCATCTTCGGCGAGGAGCTGTACCGGATGGGCAGTCTGGTGCTCGAGCGCGGCAGCGAGAACGGGGAAAAGCCCGCGGCCTGGCGCGAGTGGTGCGCGGCCGTGATCTCGCCGCCGACGGGCTTGAACCGCCTTATGTTCGGCGACCGCTACAAATGGATGGAAAGCCGCAGGCCGGCCTCCTTCACGCGGTTGAGCGTGGGCCAGAACTCGGCAGGGGTCGTCAAGGACAACCAACCGAACGCTCATGAGAGCATCCGCCCGGAAGCCTTCGCGGACTTCTCCATGGATTACGGCCTGCCGGGAAAGGACGGCTATCGCTACATCCGCCCGCTCGACTACTTCAACTTCCAATTTACCGGCGCCGCCAACGGCTCCAACGCGGTCGAGAGCATCCTGACCCGAGGCCTTTTGTTCGGGCGCAAATACGAGGCCGGCGATGATTACCGCGGAGTCTGGGGGCTCTACGGGAGCTACGACTACATCTCGCCGAAGATCTACCGCGTTTCAAGCACGGCGGGCTCCGTCGGCACGACGGCGCAGTGGTGGCTCTCGAAAAAGACGGCCTTGCAAGGCACGGCTCTGGTCGGCGTCGGCTTCGGCGCGGCCGGGGCCACGCGGGCCACGGGCGAGCGAGACTATCACTATGGAGCCACGCCTCAGGGGCTGCTGGCGCTGCGCCTGATCTTAAGCGACCGGGTCATGCTCGAGACCACGACGCGCGAATACTTCGTCAGCCGCCTCGGCGCGACCGAGGCGGGCAGCGAGAACATCACCCGCGTGGACGCCGGGGTCACGGTGCGCGTCTACGAGCATCATTCCCTCGGCGTTCAGTATATCTTCTCGCGCCGGGAGGCGCGCTATCCGGGGATGGCCGTCCGAAATCAAAGCGTGGGGAGCGTCGGGATCGCCTACACCTTGATGGGCGACCCGCATTTCGGCGCCGTCGAATGGCGGTAAAGGCGGCGGTCTCGAAAACCCGGGAGGGCAAAGACTCCCCGCAAGATTTCATAGGATAGCTCGCGACGTTGTATTTTTTTCGGGGCCGCCGGTGTAGAGTAGGCGTGCCGGTAGAGGTCCCGCCGCCCAGAATGAGCACCCCCATCGACGCGCTGATCGAAAAACACTCTGATCGGGCTTATGCGGCGGCGTTTCGTCTGACCGGCAATCCGACGGACGCCTGGGACTTGGTTCAGGAGTCCTTCCTGCGCGCGCTGGAAAAATCGGCGCTCTACGACCCCAGATTCGATTTCGGCGGGTGGCTGTACCGCGTGCTCTATCGGGTTTACCTCAACGGCCGCCGCAGCCGCTCCCATCTGAGGGAAATCCCTCTTGAACGGAACTTCGGGACGCAAAGCGAGAACAGCCAGCCCTGGATGGCGGAGCCGGACGAATCGCCTGAAGCCGCGCTCGAAAGGACCGAAACGCAGGGCACGGTCAT
>CAIQSZ010000206.1 GCA_903874575.1 uncultured Elusimicrobia bacterium | reverse complement strand
GACTATTCGGATCCGCACACCGTCGGCGTGCACGTGTCGACTCTGCGGCGCAAGGTCGGCCCGAAAATCGGCGCGAAGATCGTCGCGGTGCCCGGGCTCGGCTACCGCTTCGACGCCTAGACGAACAGGTCCGTCTCGGACGGGCCGTCCCAGCGTGGCAGCACGAAGGAAAAGCGCGAGCCCTGCCCCGGCGCCCCGTCGATTTCCAGCGCGGTTCCGTGCGCGTCCAGCACGCGCTTGACCAAGGTGAGCCCAACGCCGAAGCCCGGAGCGGCCTTGCGGCCTTCCGCCGTCCTGTGCCCCTCAAGGATGCGCTTTCGGTCCTCGGGCGCGACGCCGATGCCGGAGTCGGAGACGAAGACGCGCGGCCGTCCGTCCGGGTCCAGCGCCACGCCCGCGGAGATTCGTCCGCCGTCCGGCGTGTACTTGATCGCGTTGCCGAGCAGGTTCGTGGCGACCATCAGAAGCGCCTCGGGGTCCGCGCGGGCGGGGACCATCTCGCTCGGGACGTCCAAAGTGAAGGTCTGGCCTTTGTGCTCGTAAAGCGGCCGCAGCGCCTTCGCCGCGTCGACGAGAACGCGGCGAAGTTCCGCGCGGCGCGGGTGAACGGCGAAGCGGCCGTCCTCCAGGCGGCCCAGGTCGAGCAGGCTGCTGACCGCCAAAGCCAGCGCCCGCAGGTTCGTCTCGATGACCTCGTAGTAATTCGCGCGGGTGCCCGACGGGATCGAGGCTTCGGTGACCTTCAGCAGGTTCGTGGTTCCTCCCAGGACGCTGAGCGCGTTGTTGAATTCGTGACTGGCCATAGAGACCAGGCTGCCCTTGAGACGGCCCAGCTCCGCTTCGCGGGCGAACTGCTCGTTGAGGCGCTCGGCCATCTCGCGCATCGTCTTGGAAAGATCGGCGACCTCCGGGCTTGCGCCGGGCGTCGCGAAGTCCCACGGCCGGCCCAAGGTCCAGCCGCGGGCCTGCTCGCGCAGGGCCGCGACGGGCCCCGTCATGAAGCGCGAGAGGAACAGGGCCGCGGCCGCGGCCGCGCCCGCGCCCGCCAGCAGGATCAGTTCCATGGTCCGGCGCGAGGCGCGCTCCAGTTCGACGCGGCGGTCCCGCAGTTGGGCGGCCTTGCGCTCTCCCAGTTCGGAGAGCGGCTCCGCCGCCGTCGCCAGTCCCCGCCCGAGTCGCGCGGCGCGCGCGGCATCGGCGGGGGACAGGCGCCCCGCGCGGCGGCGCGACATCCACTGGCTTGATTCCGCCAGGTAGCCCGTGAGGCTCTTGTCCATCGCGTCGAGCCAGGCGCGTTCCTCGGCGCCGTCCAGCGCGTCGGAAAGTTCGCGCTGGTAAGCGCGCGCTTCTTCAAGCGCCTCGTCGCGGCGGTCGATCCAGGAGCGTTGGCCGGTCAGCAGGTAGCGCCCCGTCGCCTGGTCCACGCGCTGCAGTCGATCCCTCAGTCGGGGCAAGGTCGAGAGCACCGCCAGGCTCTCGTGGAACTGCGCCTCCAGGCGCGCGTGGCCGCGGTTCTGCAGGAGGAAGGCCGCTCCGGAGCCTCCTCCATAAAGGAGAAAAAGGCCCGCGACCGCGGCGAGTTGAGAACGGTGGCGGGGGGCCGTCATCGTCCGGAGCCCTCCTTGCGCCGCGGCAATTTCCTCGCGCGGGCGTCCATCGCGTCAGCCCGCGCGCCGTTCCCGGTTCGGCGCAGGAGATGGGCGTATCGCCCCAAGGTCGGGGCCAACGCCGGACTGTCGCGGCCTTGCGCGCGCTCCATCAGTTCAAGCGCCTTCTGGTAGAGTTTTTCGGCTTCGGAGTCCTTGCCCAGGGATTCTTCCAATAGGGCGAAGTCATTGATCGCGGCGTCGAGCTCCGCGTTTCCCGCGGGGAGGAGTTTCTCCTTGGCGGCCAGGGCCCGGCGCAGGAACGGCTCGGCATCGGCGGGGCGCCCGCGGCCCAATTCGAAGAGGGCCAAGTCGCTTAAGCGTTCCGCGACCTGACGGTGGTTGGGCCCCAAAGCGTTCTCGGTCACGGCGAGGGCTTTCCGGTAGGCGGCTTCGGCCTGCGCGTCGCGCCCGCGCGCGCGTTCCAGGGTCGCGAGGTCGATCAGGCGCGCGAGCGACCTTCCGCAAAGCCGAGTTCGGCTTCTTCGGCGTCGTC
>CAIQSZ010000205.1 GCA_903874575.1 uncultured Elusimicrobia bacterium | reverse complement strand
CCCCCGAGCCCGCCGTGGACGCGATGCTCAACTATTGGCTCAAATATCAGACCATCGCCGGCCGCCTGCTGGGCCGCACGGCTTACTATCAGTGCGGAGGCGCGTTCGGGTTCCGTGACCAACTTCAGGATAGCCAGATCTATCTGGCGCTGGAGCCCGCTAAAACCAAGGCCCAGATACTCATGCACTCGGCCCATCAAAAGCGCGACGGCACGGTGGAGCATTGGTGGCACCCCGTCTCGGAGGAAGGCCGGCTGACCGATATCTCGGACGACTTGGTCTGGCTGCCCTTCGTGGTCTGCAATTACCTCAACGAGACGAAGGACTACGCCCTGCTGAAAGCGAAGGCTCCTTACCTGGACGGCGGCTCGGGTTCCATCTTCGATCATTGCCGTGCCGCGCTCGATAAGGCGCTCGAACGGATGAGCCGCAGAGGACTGGCTCTCATCGGCGAGGGCGATTGGAACGACGGGCTCAACGGGGTGGGCGTCAAGTGGAAGGGCGAATCGATCTGGCTTTCCCATTTTTTGGTGGGGGTCCTGCGCGATTTCGCCGGCGTCTGCCGCAACGCGCGCCAAGACCGCCTGGCGTCGCGCTACGAGCGCGCGGCCGAGGCCTTGAAAAAAGCCGTCCTCAAGCATGCGTTGGAGGACGACCGGTTCATTCGCGCCACGAAGGACAACGGAGAGGTCCTGGGCTCGAAGAAATGCAAGGAAGGGAAGATTTATCTCAACGCCCAGACGTGGGCCGTCATCAACGGCTTGGTCGAGGGAAGCAAGGCGGGACGGATACTCGACGCCGTTGAGCGCCATCTTTACAAGGACTACGGGGTGCTCCTATTCACTCCGGCCTACACCGAGGAGGACAAAAGCATCGGATACCTGACGCGCTACGCTCCCGGCATACGGGAAAACGGGGGCGTCTACACGCACGCGGCCACCTGGGCGGTTTGGGCCCAAGCCGTCGCGGGCCGCACGGAGAAGGTCTATGAGACTTTCCGTCGCTTGTGTCCGCCGTTGCTTTCAAACGACGCGCCCGAGCGCTATCGCGGCGAGCCTTACGTCACGCCGGGAAATATCGAGGGTCCCGAGTCCCCCCGGGAGGGCCAGGGCGCCTGGACCTGGTACACCGGTTCCTCCGGCTGGCTTTACAAAGTGGCGTGGGAGCACCTGCTGGGCATTCAGGTCGTCAACGGCGAATTGGTCGTGAAGCCGCATCTGCCGGCGCATTGGGGCCGGGTGGTGGCCGAACGCGTCGTTCGCGGGCGACGCAAGAGAATTACGATCGAAAAGCCGACGGGGGTCGTGACCGAAGACTATCGCGTGACCGTGGAGGACCTGCGATGACCCGCGTGGCGGCTCCCGTTACCCGCCCGGAGATGCGCGACGGGGCGTTCATACTCCACGGAAAGCCTACTATCGTCAACTCGGGGGAACTGCACTACTTCCGCGTCGATCCCGCCTCTTGGGACGAGCGTCTCGATCAGGCCCGCGGCGCCGGCCTCAATACGGTCGCCTCCTACATACCTTGGCGTTGGCACGAGCCGCGCGAAGGGCGTTTCGATTTTTCCGGACGCACCCATCCGCGCCGGGACGTGGTCGGTTTCGTGCGCAAGGTTCGAGAGCACGGCCTCTACTTCATCGCCCGGGTCGGTCCGGTCTCCAACGGCGAGATGATGGACGAGGGGCTTCCGGACTGGCTCTCCCGCGATTATCCGGAGGCGTTCCTCCCGAAGAGCGAACAGGCCACCATCCATCATCAGTCGCCCCCCGCGTATAACAGCCCGTTGTTCCTGGAAAAGGTGGACCGGTGGTACAAGCAACTCCTTCCGCTGCTCGTCCCCGAGCAATACCCTTCGGGGCCCATCGTGCTTTTCCAACTCTGCAACGAGATCGGGATGATCAACTGGCTGGGAAAAATCGGGGACTACGCCGACTATTCCCAACGGCGCTATCGCGATTTCTTGAAGGCCCGCTACGAATCCGTCGCGCGTTTGAACGCGCGGTATGGGACGAGTTACCCGTCGTTCGCGGCCATCCGCCAGCCGGAGAACCGCTTGGACGAAGGGAATTTGAACGTACTTCTCGATTGGGGCGACTATTACAAGGAATACTACGCCGCCTATTTCGCCAAGTTGTACGCCTCGGCCAAGCGCCTCGGGGTCCGCACGCCCGTCCTGGCGAACATCCCCCAGTTCTACGACTTCGACATGCGCGGCCGCGGACTATATTCGCCGGCGACCACGGCCATGTTCTCTCGTTTCGGGGCGAAGGTTCCCGCGACCGTCTTCGGCGGCGCCTACCAGATGCGCCGGCTCGATTACGAGAACTTCCATGACGTGCCCCTGACGTCGGCCGTCGTGCGTTCGATCACTCCGGAGGGGTCCGCGACGCTTTGCGCGGAACTGCAGACGGGCGTGCTCAGCGACCGGCCGCGGCTTTATCCCGCCGACGTCGAGCTCAACTTGAAGACGTCGCTGATGAGCGGGCTCGACGGCCTCAACGGCTATATGTTCGCCGGAGGCACCAACGAGGAGAATCTGGGCCAGTTCGGCCGCTATCACGAATGGCAGGCGCCGGTCGCCTCGGACGGGCGGCTGCGCCCCCATTACCAGAGCCTGCGCCGTTTTGGCCGCTTCGTCAACGGGTTGGGCCGCCGCGTGGCGGGGATGCGCAACGAAGCCGACGTCCTCCTGGGCCACTATGAGCCCTACTACAATACGCTTTACCTCAAAGGCCCGCGCGCGGAGGGAATGTACGCGCACCGCAACGAGCATTACTTCGACGGTTTGGCGCGTCTGTGCTATACGTCGGGATACCAGACGGGAGTCGTCGATCTGCGCGGGGGCGATCTCAAGGGAGTTCCGGCGCTCGCCGTCTATTCCGCGCGCTTCATGGATGCCGAGACGCAGTCGCGCCTTTTGGATTACGTCAAGCAAGGCGGGCTTCTGCTCTTCTGCGGCGACGTGCTCCTTGAAGACGAGAGCGGGCGCCCTTGCCATGTCTTTCTCCAAGGCTTGGGGCTCAAGGCCGAGCGCGTGCCGCATGTGCGCACGCTGGAGTTTTTAGGCCGGGAGGCGTTCGTCGCCAACCAAGACGCGAGCGTCTTTGAGGGCCTTTCACGGGAAGACAAGGTCATCGCGCGCGCGGCGGGGCGGCCGAGCGGGTTTCTGCGGCGCCTCGGCAAGGGGACGGTGTGCGTCCTCGGCTTCCCACTGCACGACAAGTTCGACTATTTCAAGTCGGCTCTCGACGAGGCTTTGCGCGAGTTGGGCGTGCGCAAGACCGTGGACTGCGGCACCTATGATCTCATCGCCCAGGTCCGGAAGAGCGATGACTCGGGATTCCTTTTCCTGGCGAACTATCACGACGACGCGGTCGCCGGGTCGGTGCGGCTGGATTTCGCCGGCGACCGCATCGCGTTCCCCATACGCCTGGAACGGCGCTCGGCTTTGGTGACGCCGCTGCGTCTGGACGTGGGGCACGGGGTGCGCCTGCTTTGGTCCACGGCGGAAGTCTTCTCGGCGCAGGCCGCGCAGGATGGCTTATGGCTGGAGTGGACCAGCGCGACCCAGTCCCAGGATTTGCTGGCGCTCGGCGGCGCCGCCGTCTCTTCCGTCAAGGTGGAGCGGGGCACGGCGTTCTTGCGTCGTGACGACCGAGGCGCGGTCCTCGAAGTGGAGCATGGGCCCGGGGAGACCTGGAACCGGGCCTGGATCCAATTGGAAAAAAGAGGCGCTCATGTCCGAAGTTGAAATCGTCGCCGTCCAGAAGACGTACGAAGGCGCAAGCCGCCCGGCCCTGAAAGACGTCTCTTTCACCGTGCGCGACTCGGAGTTCGTTTCCCTGCTGGGGCCCTCGGGGTGCGGCAAGACCACGCTCTTGCGCATCGTGGCCGGGCTGGAGACGCATGATTCCGGGCGCGTGATCCTGGACGGCTCCGATATGAGCCGCGCCAGCCCTCGCGAGCGGGACATCGCCTTCGTCTTCCAGAACTACGCCCTCTATCCCCACTTTTCGGTGGCGGAAAATATCGCCCTGGGCCTGCGCCTGCGAAAGGTCCCGTCCGACGAGATCGACCGCCGGGTCCGGAAAACCGCGGAAATGCTGGACATCGTTCCCTATCTCGACCGCCAGCCCCGTTCTTTGAGCGGCGGCCAGCGCCAGCGGGTGGCTTTGGCGCGGGCACTCGTGCGCAACCCCAAGGTATTCCTGCTCGACGAGCCTTTGAGCAACTTGGACGCGCTTTTGCGCGATAAAACGCGCGGGGAACTGAAGCTCCTTTTCAAAAAAGTGCAAGGGACCGTGATCTACGTCACGCACGATCAAATCGAGGCCATGACGCTCTCGGACCGGATCGTAGTCCTCAAGGACGGCGTCATCCAGCAGATCGGCACGCCCGAGGAGATTTACCGCGAGCCGGCCAACACCTTCGTCGCCGTCTTCATCGGGATGCCGCCCATGAACCTGCTCAAGCGCGAACTCTGCGGCGCTTTGGGCATCATGCCGGATCATGCGGAATTGAAGGATGTCGATTTTTCCTGCGGATTGAGGCCCGAGGATGTCAAGGTCTCCGCCGAGTCCCGGGCGGGCTGGACGCCCTGCGCGGTTCGTTTGTGCGAGCCGACGGGGGCCGTGACGCTGTTGACGCTGGAGTGCGGCGACATCGTGCTGTCTTGTTCCACGACCCTCCCGTGGCCCGCCCGGCAAAAGGAAGCTTGGATCTCCTGCGATCTGTCCAGGCTGCACTTCTTCGCTCCGGACGGCGCGAGAATCGCGATCTCGCGTCGTTCCGCGCCGACGCCCGCGTAAGATGAGCGGGGGCATCCCTCCCATCCTCTATCTGGGGGACAACCGCCTGGATGGAGCCGCCGCGTACCTGGCCGGCATGCTGCACCGGGCGGGGCGGGGCTTCGACCATGTCCCGAGCGATCTTTCGGTCCCGTCTTCGGAGACGTTCGCGCGGCGCAAGCTGGTCATCCTGAGCGATTATTCCTCCTCGCGCCTGGGCCGCCGCGCTTCGGAGCTGGTCGCGGCCGTGCGCGAAAATGGCTGCGGACTGTTGATGATCGGCGGCTGGTCCTCTTTTCACGGGCTGGACGGGAACTGGGGCGCCAGCCCCGTGGGGAAGCTCCTGCCCGTCCGGATTTCCAGAAAGGACGATCGGATCAATTGGGATCAGCCTGCCTTCGCGCGGCGGGCAGCGGGCGCGCGGGCAACTTTAAAGGGGCCGAGCAGATTAATCAGCTTGAAATACAATGTACAGCAGACGGATGCCGGTACGCGAGTTATATGCACAGCCAGGGCTATTATGCCGAAGGTATTCAGGTTATTGG
>CAIQSZ010000204.1 GCA_903874575.1 uncultured Elusimicrobia bacterium | reverse complement strand
GCGTGCCCGGGGGTGTCGACGATGTTTATGGTCGTGGAACCGTAGCGCACCGAGGTGTTCTTGGCCAGAATGGTGATGCCGCGCTCGCGCTCGAGATCGTTGGAGTCCAGCACCTGCTCTTGAGCCTCGTCGGCTTTCACGTTGAAAGCGCCGGTGGACTTCAGGAGCGCGTCGACGAGAGTGGTCTTGCCGTGGTCGACGTGGGCGATAATGGCGATGTTGCGAACGTCCTGGCGGCGAGGTGAACTCATGTCTGGTCTTCCTTTGATCGAGCGCTTGAAAGTACGTGCGGAGTCCGAAAACACGCGAGGCGCGCGCCCGGGGCGCGCGCCTCGCCGAGTCCTGCGTCCAGTCTAAACCGACGATAGCCGCCTCGCAATGCCGCAAGGACGAGGCGCGGCGGCTTCTGAGGACATTTTAGCACGAGCCGCTTCGTCGGCGCAAGCGACTCGACGCCCCTCCATGATACAATCGCGGGTATGCGTCACTACCGACGATTGCGAGCGGCCCTAGCCCGAAAACTGACCGCAAACGCCCTGATCCACCTGGAAGGGGGCAAACCGTTGCCCCGCAATTCCGACGTCGATTACGTCTTTCGCCAGAATTCCGATTTCCTTTATTTGACGGGCATCGAAGAGCCCGGTTGCCACCTGGTGCTGGACCCCAGGACCGGCAAAGAAATCTTGTTCGTCCCGCGTATCGACAGCCATCACCGCGTTTGGCAAGGACACGTGCCCGGGCCCGCCGAAGCGCGCAGGTCGTTCGGCGTGGGCAAGGTGATGTACGCCGACGAACTCCAGAAGGTCGTCGGCCGCCGCAAGCTCGTAGCCAAGGCCAAGTTGCGCGACGCGCTGGACGACCTGCGCGCGTGCAAGACGCGCCCCGAACTGGATCTTATGCGTCAGGCCAACCGTATCAGCGGCGCCGCGCATCGCGCGGTCATGGCCGCGACGAGAGCGGGCATGAAGGAATACCAGGTCCAGGCCGTCTTTGAAGCGGCTTGCCTGAACGCCGGCCTCAAACACTTGGCCTACCCGACCATCGTCGCCGCCGGCGCCAACGGCGCGGTCCTGCACTACCACCGCAACGACGCGGCGTTGAGGAGCGGAGACCTCCTCCTCATAGACGCGGGCGCCGAATACCGCGGCTACGCCGCCGACATCACCCGCACCTTTCCGGTCAACGGGCGCTTCACGCGCAGGCAGAAGGATATCTATTCGATCGTGCTTGAAACGCAGAAATCCTGCATCGAGCGAGCGCGTCGCGGCGTCGTGTCGGCGGATCTTCACGTCCACTCGATGCGCGTCATCGCCGAAGGCTTGAAGTCTCTCGGCCTGCTGCGCGGCGAGATCGACGGTTTAGTGGAGAGCGGCGCGGTCCGCCTCTTCTACCCGCACGGCCTGACGCACATGCTCGGCCTCGACGTGCACGATACCGCCGGCGGTAAGCGCCGCAAAATGAAGAATCCCACGAAAGTCCCGGTGCGTTTCGTGGCGAGACTGGAGCCGGGTTTCGTGATCACCATGGAACCGGGGATATATTTCATCGAAGCGTTGCTCAAGGATCCGCAGTTGCGTCGTCGCCATAAATCCTCCGTGGACTTTTCGAAGGCGGAGGCTTTCCTTGACTTTGGCGGCGTCCGGATCGAAGATGACGTCGTCATCGCGGCGGACGGCCCGCCGCTCAATCTGACCGACGTGCCCAAGGAGATCGCCGACGTCGAGGCCGCGTGCGCCCGTTGCTGACCGAAAAGGTCAGTCGGATGAGCGCGAAACTAGAGCCAGGTCCCGGCGCGTGACGGTCTTGGCGTCCCCGACCCAAGGGGGGTTGCGCGACGCCGCCGACAACAGGATTTTACGCTCTTCCGGCGTCGCTTCGCGCAAGGCGGAGATCGCGTTGCCCTCGTCAATATAGCGTTGCACGTAGTCCTGATGGGTTATCTTCATCGCGTAGCCGCCCGACGACAGCGCCGGCAACCTAATCTTGTAGCGTCCGCTCGGCCCCGTCTCCGTCGTCCCGACCTGATTGCCGGCGGAATTCAGGAATACCAGCTTCGCGGCGAACACCCCGCGCGCGGTCGTCGCGTCGAAAACCTCGCCCTCGAATTTCCACACGCCCTTGGGCCTGGACGGCGCGGACTCGGGCGTCCGGACAAGAGCGGGGTTGACCGAAGCCGCCTCGCGCGCCGCGACGACGACTCGGGGCGCCGAAGCGAAATTTGCCGTCGGGCGGCGCGCTCCGGCTTCGGGCAAGGGCTTGGCCGGAAGCGGAACCTGGGAGGTCGCGGGAGGCTCTCCCGGCGCGGAGGCCGAGATCGCCTTCGGCGAAGGCCCGCTTTGGTTTAGGACGACCGGGGCCGCAACGGCTGGAGCCTGCGGCGGCGCGGCCCCGGATCTCAACAGGAAATAAACCGCCAGGACGCCGACGGCGCCCAGGGCCGCGCCGAAGAGGGCCGCCGCGGAGACGGAGGACTTCCGCGCTCGCCCTTTCCCGGAAACGACGGCCGGGATCGACGGCAAGAAGGGGGGGGCGGCTTGCGCAGGAGCCGCGTCGATCTCGCGCTGGGTTTCCGATTCGTGCTCCAATCCGGCAAGGGGATCGACCAACGCCTCGAAATCGGGAACGGATGCCGGGTCGGACTTGGAGTTCTCAGCGACCTGGGCGACGGATTCGAGCGGGTCGCGCGATGGAACCGGACCGGGGGGATTCTCCGGTGCGGACGAGACTTTTCGAGCGCCGAAATCCCAACCGCAGGAAACGCAACAGGTCTCTTCCTCCGCGACCTGTGAGCCGCAGCCGGGGCAACGCGATATCATCGTCTTTCGCTCATCGGACCGGCCCTGATTCTACCCTATTTATCCGACGGAGCAATCAGTCGTTCTTGCGGCGGCGGCGCGTGAATCCGACGAGGTATGGAAGGTCGGAATGTGAGACCAAGTAGATCACGGCCAGGACGGCGGAGACGCGCAGAGCCAGATCGATAAGATAATGCCGGTCGCTCTGCGCAGGAGGTTGATCCGCCGGCAGCCCGTACGTGTGCCAGGCGGGAGGCTGATAGGTATAACCGTAATCCTCGGTTGCCGAATGCGGCGCCGCCGAGACATCCGACGGACGCGCGGCGCCGGATTCGGAGGCGTCCGGGCGCGCCGCGCCGGCCCTGGCGGATGCAGTCGTCTCGTCGCCGAACGCGGCGTCTTTGGCGGAGGCAAGAGCGGGCGGCTTGGGAGCGTCGGCGCGGGTCCCGGGAGCCAGCCTGGGCATACCGCCGCCTCCGCCGCCGCCCCCCGAAAGACCTCTCATGGACGTCGGACTACGGGAAGCATCACGCGCACGATCATCGGGGCCGCCGCGCGCGCCATCTCCGCCGTGGGATGGAATCGCAGGCGTCGGCGAATGACCTTCCAACGGCGCCGGCGAATGGCCCCCCAAGTCGCCTCTATCCGGGAGCCTCGCAGGGGCCTTGGCCTGCGCAGGCGGCGCGACGAAGGGCGCCGGACGCGCGGCGCTTGGAGCGGCGGCACCTATGTCGGCCGGAGGCGGCGGCTTCATCGAGCCGCTGCCGCCGCGAGGGGGCGTGTAGGAACTGGCTCCTCCTCCAACTTCACCACCACCGCCGCCGCCAGCCCCGCCGCCTCCGCCACCACCGCCACCACCGCCAGAACCGAGGCCCCCGCCCGCGCCGCCGTTATCTCCGAATCCACCGGGAGATTTTACCTTCGGGTGCCGATCCGGCGTTCCACCCTCGGCGGGGCCTCCTCCACCTCCACCCCCGGTGCCGCCGCCTTCGCCGCCACCGCCGCCACCGCCACCGCCACCGGCGCCGCCGCCTCCGGCCGCTCCCTGAGCCTGATTGTCAAAAAGCGCTCCCGGATTGGCCGCCGCGGTGCGGATATTGCCTGTACTCTTGTCCAAAGACTTGGCGGGATTACACTGCCGCGCCAGGACTTTCGCCATCTCTGGATCGAGGGAAATCTTTCCTCCGGCGCTCGGCGCCTCCGTCTTGGCTGAGGAGAGCAGTCGCCCGATGGCGTCAAGGTCCTTTGAAAGGGACTCCCTTTCCGCGGGAGCGAGCTTCGGATCCGGCAGCCTCGACTTTATTTTATCTTGGCAAGCGACGATATCGGCCAAAGAAACGACCCGCTTGTCGCCCGCAACGCGCCGCCCGCCCCCGCTGCCGGTACGAACGAGAGGCGGCTTAGGCTCCGCCGGGACCGACGAAAATAGGCCGGCGCACAACGCTGCCGCGGCAAAGAGGCGACGACTCGCTCGACGTGCCCTCATGATAAGCAGAGTGTACCTTTTAGACCCATGGAGCCAGGGGCCAAGGACCCGCAAATATCTAGGACTTAAGAACTAGACGACGTCAGGCTCAACTCAGGCCGGCTTAATGGCCGCCAAGCGCTCCTCGAATCGCGCCTGAGTCTTCGTGCCTTCTTCTTTGAGCAAGTGGTACTTGCTCGCCTTCGGGGAGAGAATGACGAGAAACTTCGCGGGCACGCCCGCGCGGCGATAGGCGGCGACCTTATGATGGCCGTCCAAGAGAAATCCCGCCATGAAAGAATGCAGGGTCTTCATCGTGCCCTTCTTGACCGAATCGGGGATGCCCCTCTGGTACATGCCCAGCATCAGCACGCGAGGACGATCCCCGTTCTGAATCATCTGCTGGTACAGCTTGACGTTTTCTTCCCTCAGGGCGGCACGGGGAACGAGAGGGATGACGAAATCAATCTGCTTCTCGACGACATTGCTCTCGGGGTGGCGGAACACCCGCGGACGCTGGGACTCGTAGTGCTCCCAGCCGGAAAGCACGCCCTCTTCCTTGGGATCCTCGATGTCCCAGAGTTCCATGAAGTCGCTTTGGAAAAAATAGGAGCCTTCGTCGTCGGAGTCGTAGGGGCCGGATAAGTTGACGGAAGTCTCGAACACCAGATACTCGCCTTTTTCCATCAACTCCAGCATGGGCGCCAATTCCTGGACCAGAGACTCGTCGACGGGGCGCGGAAGCTGAATCGTCTTAGGGAGATTGGCGATCTTGCGCGTGGTGGGCAAACGCGGCTCTTGGAGCATCTTGAACCAGAAATGGCAGGTGTCGCAGTCGTTGCCGACTTCGAACTTGCGCGCGCCGTTGACCTCCAGGTAAAGGGAATTCGCCTCGCCGTGCCGCTTCTCGACGGCGATTTTAAAAAAACCCTTACCCTGCGGCACTTTCACGCGCAGGACCCCGTCGGCGACGGCGGTCGCTTCCAGCTTGTGCGTCTGTTTGATCTCGGAGGTCATTGCGTGCATTGTAGCTCATCGACGCGCGCTCGTCCAGGGGGGCCTCCGGGCCATATTTTCGTAATACTTTTCGTCTATATTCCGACGAATGGAGCAGTGGGACGAGCAAGCCTTTCGCGAGATCAATGATATCGACGCCGCGCGCCTGGCCATCCGGGGCGCGCTGGCGACTATCCGCGACCTCCAGGACGCCAACGCGCTTCTCAAGGGACAAATCCAGGACGAGACCGCAAAACGTCGTCATCTCGAAACCCGACTCGGCGAGGTCGATGAGCGCCTCCTCGCATGGCAGAAGCAGTCCGACGAGTGGGCCCAGGAACGCTCGGATCGCGACCGTCGGATGGAAGCTTGGAAGTCGGAGGCTCGCCAGGAAGTTCGCGCGGAAGAGAAGGCGCGACTGGAGGACGACCGAAGGCGCACCGAGGAATTGATCGCGGGGCTCCGGGGCGATCTCACGGCCATGTCCCGCGGCCAAGCGGAGAAGGAAATCGCTTGGAACGACCTGCGCGCCGAACTTGAGAAGCGCGACGTGGAGATCGCCGCTCTGCGCCGCGAAAAGGAGGACGCCCTCGACCGCGCGCGGCACGAGCTGGACATGGTCGAGCAGCTGCGCACGGCGCGCGACCGCGAGATCGCGGCCTCGGTGCGCGCTCGGGAAATCGATCTGGCGGACCGCGAGAACGAGATACAGTCGCTTAAACGCGCGGCCGAACAGGACCGCAAAGCGCTTGAGCAAATCGCCCGGGACCAGGACGTCCGCGTCAAGGCGCGCGAGGAGTCCCTGGCGAAGAGCTTCGCGCTTAAGGAAAAAGACCTCGTCGAGCGCTACCAGCGACGCGAGGCCGAGCTCCAGTCGCAGTGGTCCGAGCTTGAGCAGGGGCTGTGGGCGAAGGCGAAGGAATCGCGCGCGCAGCTCGACGACGCGGTCCAGAAGCAGTTCAGCGAACGCGCGCGCCAGCTCGCCGACCGCGCCCAGGAGGTCGAGCAGATTCTGGAACGGCGGAAGGCGGAGATGGACGCCGACTTCACGAAGCGCTGTTGCGAAGCCGAAGCCCGCTACGCGGAAAACGAGCGCCGTCTGGCCGACGGCTGGGGGGACAAGGAAAAGCGCCTCGTCGCCCGCGTGCACGCCGAACTGGAGGCCGAGCGCGCCGCCTTGAGGGGCGAGTGGTCCGCGCGCGGACGCGAGCTCGAGGCCGAGCACGGCGAGCGTCTGCGCCAGCTCGAGGAACGCCGCGCCGAGGTGGAGCGCGAGCACAAGCACAAGGCCGCGCGCCTCCTTGAAGACGCCGCCCGCAAGGACGGAGAACGCGTTCGCGCCCAGGACGAGTTCGTCTCGCTGAAGACCGCGGAGCTGGAGAAACTCCAGGCCGAAAGAACGGCCGACTTGGCGGATCGCCGACGTGTCCTGGACGAGGAGGCCCGCGCCCGGGAAGAGCGCCGCCAAGCGGATTTCATGACGCGGCAGTCCGTCCTGACCGAGGAGTACGAGAAGCGCCTCGCGGAACTGCTCGACGGCCAGCGCCGGACGGTCGAGGCGGAGCGCTCCTCGCTGGCCGCGGAGTGCGACCAGCGCCGGCGCGCGCTCGACGCGGACTATCGCGCGAAAATCGCGGAAACCGAACGCGCGGCCCGGGCCCTCGCGGAGCAATACGAGACCTGGAAGTCCGTGCTGCGCGACGAATTCCTGGGCAAGGAGAAGGATCTGGACTCCCGCTGGGCCGCCCGCGAGGCGGAACTCGTGCGCAAGTACGAGGCGGCTCTTGAAGAGCAGCGCCGGACGTTCGCCGCCGCCGCCGACGCGGCCCGCGGCGGAGCCGACCTTCTGCGCCGCGAGAAGGCTTTCGAGGAGCTGGCGCGAGAACGCGCGCAGCTTCTGGAGGAGAACGCGCGGCTCGCGGACAAGCTCCAGGCCGAGCACGCCGAAGGCGAGCGCTCGGCCCTCGTCGCGCGCTCGCGCGCCGAGGAACTCCAAACTCGCCTGGGCGCCTGCGAAGCGGACCGCGGCGCCCTCTCCAAAAATCACGCGGCGCTTCAGGACGAAACGGCCGCCCTTCGACTTCGGGTCGCCGATATGGAGCGCCAGCACGAGGCGGACCGCGCGCGCGCCTTCGAGGCGGCGCGGCTCTCGGCCGCCGCCCATCTCGCCAAAATGCTCGAGGAATCCGAGTGCCAGACGTCGGCGGCCTTGGCCGCGCACGCGGCCGAACTGGAGCGCGCGCTGGCCGCGCGCCGCCGGGCGTTCGACGAGTCCGCCGCCATGCGCGCGGCCGCGCTGGACGC
>CAIQSZ010000203.1 GCA_903874575.1 uncultured Elusimicrobia bacterium | reverse complement strand
GACCTTGCCCGCCGCATCCGCGCGCGCGTCGCCGCACAGCGCCATCGCCGCGACCAGCATCTCCCACGGCGCGCCCTCGCCGGGCGCGTCCGCCGCCCGCCCGTCGCAGAACAGCGCCTCGACGTCCATCCGGTTCTGAGTCAGCGTGCCGGTTTTGTCGGAGCAGATGCAGGTCACCGAGCCCAAGGTCTCCACGGCGGGCAGGCGCCGCACGAGCGCCTTCTGCCGGGCCATCTTGAGCGCGCCCAAGGCCAAGGAGATGGTCACCACCGCCGGCAGGGCCTCGGGCACCGCCGCGACGGCGAGGCTGACCGCGGTCAGAAGCATCGCCAAGGCCGGCTCGCCCCGCATCACCCCGGCCGCGAAGACGAGCGCGCAAATGCCCAGCACGACGACGGCCAACCGCCGCCCGAAGGAAGCCAGACGCCTCTGCAGCGGCGTGCTCACCTCCTCCGTCTTTTGCAGCAGGTCGGCGACGCGGCCGAACTCCGTGGCCATGCCCACGGCCACGACCACCCCCGTCGCCCGCCCCCCGACGACGAGGGTGCCTGAATAGGCCATGTCGCGACGGTCGCCCAGCGGCGGCGTCGGCGCGTCCGGCGACGCGACGGCTTTCTCCGCGGGCGCGGATTCGCCCGTCAGCGCGGACTCGTTGACGCTCAGGCGCGCCGCCTCGAGCAGACGCAAGTCGGCGGGCACGACCGCGCCCGCCTCGAGCGCCACGACGTCTCCCGTGACGAGCTCGGCCGCCGGAACCGCGACGAGCGCGCCGCCGCGTCTCGCGAGCGCCGTCGGCGCGCCCATGGCCCTGAGGGCGGCCAAAGCATTGTCGGCCCGATACTCCTGCACGAAGCCGATCGCCGCGTTGAGGATCAGAATCGCCCCGATCACGACGGCGTCCCCGAGGTCTCCGATCAAGCCGGAAACCGCCGCCGCGCCGATCAGGATCAGCACGAGCACGTCGGCGAACTGGCCGAAGAAGATCGCCGCCGGCGAACGCCGGGGCGCCTCGACGAGCACGTTGGCTCCGTTCTTCGACAAGCGCGCCGCGGCCTCGGCGACGCTCAAGCCCCCGTGAGTCGACTGCGAGGCGGTCAGCGCTTCCTCGGGGGACAGGCGATGCCAGGCGACGGCTGGGGTTTCATCCATGCCGCATCATCGCATTGATGCGGCGCCGCATCAATGACGGCGAGGTAACGGTCTGTTGGCCCGAGCCGGGAGCAGGACTCTAGGATGCGGGAGCCGGCGGGCGTTTCATATAATCACGCCCGTATGAATTCAATCGTCTTACGGCACATCAAAACCATCGAAATGACCGGCGTGCTGATGCGGATCGGCAGCTTCAGCCTGGTGAGTTGGCTGGGGCCGAAGTGCCCCTTCATGGCCGTCTGGATCGTCAACACCGTCGACGCCGTCATGCTGACCTGGTGCGCCCGGCTCAAACGCGACAGCGCCTACACCGTGCTGAACGGGTTTTGGATATTGATCGGCGTCATCGGCGTTCTGCGCGCGGGCAACGTCCTGCGCTGACGGCGCGGCCCGCGATCCGCCGGATCAAAGCCAGCCGAGAATCTTTTCGCGGCTGGGCAGCCCGCCGGAGTGCACGACCTTCCCGTCGACCACCACGCCGGGCGTGGACAGGACGCCGTAGCCGATGATGGCGGCCAGGTCCTCGACCTTCTCCAATTCGATTTCGACGCCCCGGGCCTTGGCCGCGTCCTCGATCAACTTGAAGGTCGCCTTGCAGTTCGCGCACCCGGTCCCGAGGACTTTTATGTTTTTCATGACGATCTCCTTCAAAGAACGGCGTTGAACACGTACCCGACCAGCAGGATGCCGACCGTCACCACTCCCGCGAAAACGGCGATCAAGCGGGGCTTCAAGACCTTGCGCAGGATGATCATTTCCGGGGCGGACAGGGCGACGACGCTCATCATGAAGGCCAGGACCGTCCCCAGCGCGGCGCCTTTGGCCAGAAGAGCCTGGATCACCGGGATGATGCCGGCGGCGTTGGAATACATGGGCACGCCCAGCAGGACCGCCGCGGGCACCGCCCACCAGACGTCACGGCCCATGACGGCGGCCAGGAAATTCTCCGGCACGTAGCCGTGGATGCCGGCGCCCAGGGCGACTCCCCCCAGGATATACGGCCAGACCTTGCCGACGATCTCTCGGTCGTGCGCCAGTCCCGCCTGAATGCGCTCCGCCCAGGTCATGGAAGCGTCCTCGCCCCGGCCGTCCGACCGGCCGTTCTGGAGGGCCCGCACCCAGTCCTCCAGGTCGCCTTCCATGCCCAAGCGTCCGATGACCAGGCCGGCGACGACGGCCACCGTGAGCCCCAACGCCAGATAGAGCCCCGCCACTTTCCAGCCCAGCATGCCGAAGAGAAGCGTCAGCGCCACCTCGTTGACCATGGGCGCGGCCACAAGAAAGCTGAAGGTCACCCCCAGTGGAACCCCCGCCCTCAGAAACCCGATGAAGAGCGGCACCGCAGAGCAGGAGCAGAAGGG
>CAIQSZ010000202.1 GCA_903874575.1 uncultured Elusimicrobia bacterium | reverse complement strand
GAAGTCGTATATCTTGTTGCGCGGGATGTATTTGAGAACTTCGGGCTCGAAGAGGTAGATGCCGGTATTGACCTTGTTGGAGAAGACGTCGCCCCATGAGGGCTTCTCCAGGAAGCCCTTGATGCGCTGGGAGGCGTCCGTCATGGTGACGCCGTAGTCGAAACGGGCGTCGATCCGTTTGATGGCCATCGTCGCGATGGCGCCGCGCTTGCGGTGGAACGCGTACATCGCGCCCAGGTCGATGTCTGAGAGGCCGTCGCCGGACAGCACGAAAAACGGGCCATCCTTGAAGAAGCCTTCGACCTTTTTGATCGCTCCCGCCGTGCCCAGCAGCTTAGGCTCCAGGGAATAGTTGAGCTTCAGGCTCCACCGCGACCCGTCTCCGCAGTATCCCCGCACCTGCTCCGGGTGCGCGTGGAGGTTGACCATGACCTCTTGGACGCCGTGCTTGAGCAGGTTGTCCAGCACATGGTGCAAGACGGGCCTGTTGACGACCGGAACCATCGGCTTGGGCGTCTCGTAGGTCAGAGGGCGCAGGCGCGTGCCTGCGCCGGCGGCCAGGACCATCGCCTTGCGCGGTCCCATGTCAGTGCGCGCCCAAGCTGGGAGCGACCCATTTCTTGGCGGCTTCAAGGAGGGCGAGCGTGCGCTCGGCCTTGTCGCTCTCGGCGTAGACGCGCATCAGCGGTTCGGTTCCGGACGGCCGCATCAGCAGCCAGTGCCCGTCCTCCAGGACGATCTTGAGGCCGTCGATCTGGATGAGTTCCTTGATGGGCGTGTTCAATATCTTCTTCGGAAGCTTCTTGACCAGTTTGGCCGTCCACTGCGCCTTGTCCGCGACGGGGCGGTGGATGCGGTAATCTATTCGCTTGTAGTGCGAGGCGCCGTACTTCGCCTCGATCTCCTTCCAGAGCTGGGAGGGGGTCTTATCGAGCGAGGTGCACATCTCCAGGAACAGCAGCGCCGTGAGCAGGCCGTCGCGTTCGGCGATCGGCCCCTTCCAGGCGTATCCGCCCGACTCCTCGCCGGCGATGACCGCCTCGCCCTGCGCCAGGCGCTCGGCGACGTGCTTGAAGCCGACCGGGAGTTGTTCGAAGGCGATGTTTCTCTCCCGGGCCATGCGCTCGACCATATAGCCCAGCGACACCGACTGCACGATCTTGCCCTTGAATTTTTTGTGCTCGATCAGATAGAGGCAGAGCATCGGGAAGACCTGGCAGGGCGTGAGATACTTGCCGTTCTCGTCGACCAGGCCGAAGCGGTCGGCGTCGCCGTCCACGGCCAGTCCGATCTCGGCCTTGTTCTTCTTCACGGCTTCGGACAGCGCTCCCAGGTACTGTTCGATGGGCTCCGGGTGCACGCCGCCGAACAGCGGGTCATGGGAGGAACGTATCTCGATGAGGTGCTTGGACGGGAGAAGGTCCTTCATCAGTCCCGAGGCCGCGCCGTGCATGTAGTCGATGACGACGGGGCGCCGCAATTTGCTCATGATCTTGCCGATGTCGATTCGTCCCTTCAGGTACGCGAGGTACGCGTCTCGAAACGACTTCGTCTTGATCTCGGCGGCGCGCGTCGGCGCGGTCCGGTCCAGCCAGCCTTCGACGCCTTGCGTCGCGTTCTCCAGCGCGGCGCGGCCGTCGATCTTGATCTTCACGCCGTTGTATTGCGGGGGGTTGTGGCTGGCGGTGACCATCACGCCCACGCCGCCCAGCTTGCGCGTCATGAAGCTGACGGCCGGAGTCGGCAGGCTTTCGGACATCAAAATCGGGTTGAGGCGGTTGGCCTCGAGGACTTTGGTGATCTCGCGCGCGAATACGTCGGACTGGAAGCGTTTGTCGTAGCCGACGATCATCGGGCCGGAGAGCGGCGTTTTCTTGCGCGGCGCCTTCATCTGCTCGTCCTTGACGTAATCGGCGATGGCTTGAGCGGCGCGCCGGACGTTTTCGAACGTGAAGTCGCGCGCGATGAGGCCGCGCCAGCCGTCGGTGCCGAACTTGATCGGATCCATTGTTATTCTCCGGAACGTCCGTAATCGTCCTTGAGCCGCACCACGTCGTCGAGTTCCGTCGTGGAGACCTCGATGAGCGTGACGCGGCCGTGTCGAGCCTGGAATCGGTGCACGGTTCCCGGAGTCACCGAGAAGGCGGAGCCCGGCCCCGCGATGCGCGTGCGCTTTCCCAGCAGGAGCGTGAGCTTCCCCTTGAGGACGAACAGGCTCTCATGCTTGCGGCGATGGTACTGCAGGCTCAAGCGCCTGCCCTTCTCGATGACGAGCAGCTTGCCCGCGTATTTTCGGGGCACGAGGGCGATGAGCAGTTCGTGGCCCCAGGGCTTCTCGATGAACTCGGTCTTGAATCCCATGTGGTCAGAGCTGGCTGTAGTCCCCGATGCGCGAATCGCCGGCCAGCGCGGTTCCGGGGCCCAAGGTCGCGTGGGTGCCCACGCGCGCTCGCGCGCCGACGACGCAGCGGTCCAGGCGCGCGCCGTCGCCGATCCGCGCGTCGTCCAGCACCACGCAGTCGCAGAGCTGCGCGCCGCGGCCGACGCGCACGCCGCGCCCCAGGCTCACCGCGCCCGAGAAGCGGGCGAACGCGGCCACGCTTACGCCCGGGCCGGCGGTCACCCTCGCGCCCGCCGCGCTTTTCAGCCCCTTGGCGCCGCCGGCCTTGAACGGCGTGCGGCCTTCCAATATGTCGAGATGGACCTGCAGATACTTTTCGACGGTGCCGATGTCGATCCAGTAGCCGGGGGCCACCCAGCCGCCCATCATGGCGTTCTGCGCCAGGCGCTCGGGAAACAGGCCGCGCTCGAGCGAATAAGTCTTGCCCGGCGGGATGTGCCCGAAGACCGACGGCTCGAACAGGTACGCGCCGGCGTTGATCGTGTTGGTCTCGACCTCGTCCCACGAGGGCTTCTCTAGGAAACGGCGCACGAAGCCCTTCTCGTCGGTGAGGACTAAACCGTACATGGTCGGGTCCTTCACCCTCGTCAGCGCGATGGAGATTTCGGCGCGGCGGGCGCGGTGGAAGCGCAGGAACGCGCGGACGTCGAAGGCGTTGAGCACGTCGCCGTTGAGGACCAGCGAGGTCGAGTCGGCCAGATACCTCTCGGCGTTCTTGAGCGCGCCGCCGGTACCCAGGGGGATCGTTTCGCGTATGTAGCGAAGCTTCAGACCCAGGCGGCGTCCGGTGCCGAACGTCCTGCGAAAGTCGTCGGCGCGGTACGCGGTGCACAAGACGATCTCGCGCACGCCGTGAGTGCGCAGGACCCGGAACTGATATTCGAGGAACGGACGATTGAGGACCGGAAGAAGAGGTTTGGGGGATTCGAGCGTGAAGGGGCGCAGACGGGTGCCCTGGCCGCCGATGAGGATGGCTGCTTTCATGAGGCCGGATTCTACAAAATATACTACGATGGACACGCTTTTATGAATGAGTTCGCGCCGAAGTCCGGTTCTTCGCGGAAGATTCTCGTCCTCAGCCTCTTGGGCCTGTCCGCGTTCCTGGCCGTCGAAGCCCTCCTCCTCCGGCACTACATCGCCGTCGACAAGCGCCCTCCGTCGTGGGACCAAGCCACGCACATGGAGATCGCGCTGGACTATCGCGAGGCGTTGGGCGCCGGGCGCTGGTCGGACATGTGGTTCCTGGCTCCGAAGCCCGGGATGCCTCCGTTTCCGCCGGCCTACCATCTTCTGCTGAGGAGCGCGTTCGCGTCCGCGGACCCCGCGCACGCGGCCTTATGGATCAACTGGTTCTACATGGCGATCCTGGCGCTCTCGCTGTTCGGGATCAGTTGGCGCTTTATGCCGAATTCGCGCGCGCTGGCGGCGACGCTGGCGTTCTGCGCGGCTCCCGGGCTCCAGGACCTCCTGACCACCCAGCTTGTCGACTTGGCGATGGTCGCCTTGGTCTCGGCGTCCTATTGGGTTTTGCTGGAAAGCGAGGGCTTCACCGGCTGGCTGCCCGCGCTCGGCTTCGGTTTCCTGCACGCCGCGGGCATGATGCACAAGTGGAGCTTCTTCAGCTATATGCTGCCGGCTTACGTCGTCGCCGCCCGCGCGCTCGGGGACCGGACGGCGAGGGTCAAGGTGGTCGCCGCCGTCGCGCTGTCGCTGGCGCTTTCGGCGCCGTGGTACTGGTCGCATCTGGCGCTTCTGCCGGCGCGCCTGGTCCAGGCGTCCTCGGATTTCGCGACGCCGTTCTGGAAGGACAACGCGTGGGCGGCGTATCTGAGGCAGGCGTGCGCGTCGCTGGGACCCTTGCTGTGGGCGCTGGGTTTTGTCAGCCTGCTCTCGCCGCAATATTCGCGCCGTCGAGAGAACGGCTGGATACTCGGCTATTGGGCGCTGTTTTCCTACGTGTTCTGGGCCGTGGTGCCCAATCGGCAGATACGCTTCCTGCTCCCCGGTTTGGCGCCGTTGGCCGTGGCCATGGCGGCGACCTGGCCCCGGCGGCTGACTTGGAGCGTGGCGGCGCTTCAGGTCCTCGGCGCGTTGAACTTCTTCTACGGTTTCGTCGGACCTCTCGTCGTTGCCATGCCGCTCCAGCCGCTGACGTTCTTCGTCAATCGTCCGCCGCTGGCCGACGAGTGGCGGATCGAGGACATACTCAGGCGCGTCGAGGCCGAGCGCGATCCGTCCCGGGAGATCGCCAACGTGACGCTCGTCGCCAACGATGACTACTTCAACGGACCCACTTTCCACTGGGTGCAGCGCCGTCTGAATCTGCCCCACGTGCGCATGCGCGGGGTCAACAAGCGGCTCTGCGAGTTTTCCGAGTTCGTGATCGTCAAGAACGGGCGTCTCGGCCCGGCATCGGTCATCGGCGGCCTGCCCGAGGCCGCGAAGATCGTCAACGAGCCGGACGGCTGGTTCCGCGCCGCATATGAGCAGTCCGCGTCCTGGCCTCTGCCCGACGCCAGCACCGCCGTTTTGTACCGGCAGAAGCGCCGGCGGCCTCGGCCCATCGACCAAAAGCGCATCGACTACGCGTTGCTCCAGGCCGGCGGCGTTCGCGCGCGTAACATGCGCGCGGACCTGGGCGTTTGGGACGTGGGGACGTCGGCATGGAAGGACGTCGCGATCGGCGCGGAGCGCTTGGAGGTGCGCGGTTTGGCGGTGCGCGACGTGGCCGTGGACGTCAAGAACTTCTCGGTGGTCCCGATGTTCGAGGCCGGCGCGGGCACGAATTTCGACTGGGGCGACGTGCGCCTGATGCGCATCGACCGCGTCGTCGTGCGCGCCCTGCGGATTTCCGCCGACGATCTCAAGAAATTCGTCGAAGCGCGCGTGCCCGGGCTCGCGCTCACTGATCTGATCTTGGACGGCACCGTGAAGGCTTCCGGAGAGTGGAGGGGCCGCCGCGTCACGGCGGAAGCCGCGCTGGAACTGGACCGCGCCGCGCATCGCCTGCGCGTGCGGATACTCTCCGCGTCCTACATGGGCTTGTCGGTGCCGGTCGCGTTGTTCCGGCCCATCAAGGAGCTCGACCTTTCGCTGGACCCGAACCCGGAGACGCCGTTTTTCATCGAGCTGTCCGGCCTGACGATCAAGGGCGGCGTCCTGACCGTTCCTTGACCGCCGCCCGCGGCCGGGTTATTCCTTGAACGCATAGACCTCGATGGTCCCGCCGTCGCGCATCATGGTTTCAGCGAGGGACAGCCCCAGCGCGAGGGCCAGGAACGCGGGCAGCAACAGCGCCGCCAGCGCGCTCTGGAACGGGTGGTGCCGGAACTCGACGTCGCGCGCCGAGCGGTCCTTGAGCAGGGAATAGAGCAGGTTGTAGCGCAAGCCGAGCGCGTTGTAGAGGCTCTGCATGATCCCGTACGGATTCTGCTCGAAGCTGAAGTGGTCCCACTGGACGACGCGGAAGCGGTGCCGCGACAGGACGGCCTCCAGCGAGCGGGCGCCGAAATGGAAGTAGTGCCGCGGCACGTCCAGGTGGAACCACCAGCGCCCGAAGAGCCGCGCCTGCCAACTGTCGTAGTTCGGCACCGCGACGCACAGCATGCCGCCGGGCTTGAGCGACTCGTGGGCCCGCGAGATCGCCGCCACGGGGTTCGAGAAGTGCTCCAGCGAGTGCCAGAAGACGACGGCGTTATAGCGGTCGCGCTCGCGGGGCATGAGCACGAAATCGTCGACGGCCACGGATAAACCAAGCGTGTGCCGCGCGTGATGCGCGGCGGCGTCCGAGAACTCGACGCCGTGCGGCTCGTAGCCCAAGTCGCGCAGGTAGGCCAGCATGAGCCCCCGGCCGCAGCCCACGTCCAGCACGGGGCCGCGCGGGACGCGATTGTGGATCACGGCGGCGCGGCGGCGGCGGAACCAGCGCACCAGCCGTTCAAAGATCGGATTAAAGCGCACGTTTCCCTTGCCGTAGTACTGCTCCGGATACCATTTCGAGATTTCATCCGGCGGGGGCGCAGGCCAAGTCCGCCCCAGGCCGCAGTCCGGACAGCGTCGAATCTCAAAGCCCGGCTCTACGGACGCCGACGAGGTTTCGGGCGCGTCGCGGCCGCACACGGGGCAGCGCGGCGGGTGCTCGCCCTGGTCGTGAAGTTCGGGTCTGAAGCGGGGGAGCGGAGCGGTCAAGGCGGAATTATATAAAATAGGCTCATGACGACCCGATTCCTCCTTGCAGCCGCTTTCGTCGTTTCGTCCGCTCTTCCGGCCCGCGCCCTGCTCCCGGAAGAGGAGAACACGATCAGGCTGTTTCGCGACGTCGCCCCTTCCGTCGTGTTCGTCACCAACGTGGCCCTGGGCCGCGGCATGACGATGGACGAGTATGCGATCCCTCAAGGAGCCGGCTCCGGCTTCGTCTGGGATAAGAAGGGCCGCATCGTGACGAATTTCCACGTCGTGCAGGGCGGCGACGCGTTCTTGGTGAACTTCGACGACCAAACCCAGCTGGAGGCCAAGCTGATCGGCGCCGACCCGAACAAGGACATCGCGGTCCTCCAGATCCAAGATCCCGGCGACAAGCTGGCGCCCATCCGCGTCGGCTCGTCGGACAAGCTGCAGGTCGGCCAGCAGACCTTCGCGATCGGAAATCCGTTCGGCCTGGATCATACTCTGACCAAGGGCATCATTTCCGCGCTCGGACGCTCCGTCGAGGGCGTGGGCGGCACGACCATCCGCGACATGATCCAGACCGACGCCGCCATCAATCCCGGGAACTCCGGAGGCCCGTTGTTGGATTCCGGCGGGAATCTCATCGGCATGAACACGATGATCTACTCGCGCTCCGGCACCAGCGCGGGCGTGGGTTTCGCCCTGCCGGTGTCCTTCATCAAGCGCATCGTGCCCCAGCTCATTCAGTACGGCAAGGTCACGCGTCCCGGCATCGGCGTCACCATCCTGACTCCCGGGCAGAAATACTACGTGATCGGAGATCAGGAGGGCGTCGTCGTCGACAAGGTCGCCAAGGACGGGCCCGCCGCCAAGGCGGGCATCCGCGGCGGACGCCGCATGCCTGGCGGGCGCTACCGGATCGGAGACATCGTGGTCGGCATCGACGACCATGAGGTCAAGGACTTCGACGACCTCTATAACGCGCTGGACCGCTACAAGCCGGGCGACGCGGTGCAGGTGAAAATCCTGCGCGGCGACAAGACGCAGCGCCTCCCCGACAAACTCATCAACATCCAGTGTCGCGCGCCGCGCGCGGCGCTATTTCACGCGGTCCAGCGCCGCGATCTCATCGTAGAGGTGGATCTCCGAGGCCACGGCCTTTTTGAACATGCCCAGGTGCAGGCTTTCGTTTTCGGAGTGCGGGTTCGACAGCGGATCCTCGACGCCGACCATCAGCGCGGGCGCGCCGTTGAGCGCCTTTGAAAACGGGCCGACGAACGGGATCGACCCGCCGCAGCCTATATCCACCGGCGCGCGGCCGTAGCCCTTGCGCAGGGCGCGCCGGGCGGCGGCGAAGGCGGGTGCGTCGGTGTCCGTGGTCCACGCCGGGCTGGCGGACTCGTCGGAGAATTCCACCTTCACGCCCCACGGCGCGTTCTTGAGCAGGTGCTTCTTAAGCGCGGAGAGGGATTTTTCGGCGTCCATGCCCGGCGCCAGGCGGACGCCCATGTGGCACCACGCGGAGTCGTTGATGATGTTCGCGCAATCCTTCTTCGTCGAGGCCTGCACGGCGTTGACGGAATACGCGGGCTGGTACCAATTGGAGCGCAGCAGGTCCTTGGGCGCCGCCATCAGTTTGGAGCTTTTGAACAGGCCGGACTGCGCGCGGAAGATTTTCTCGGTATATTTAAGGACCTTCAGGCTGGCCTCGGCGGCCTTCGCCGGTTTTCGCACGTCTTTGTATATTCCGGGGATGAGCATGCGGCCCTTCGCGTCGGTGACGGAGGCGATCATCTTCGCCAAGGCCTGGACCGGGTCGGGCGTGGCGCCTCCCCACATGCCGGAGTGCAGAGGGTGGTCCATGGAGCGAACGGTCACGTCCAGCGCGACCAGGCCGCGCAGGGCGACGGTGATGGCCGGGGTCCGGTGGTCGTAGTTTCCGGTATCGGTTAGGACGATGGCGTCGGCCATGACCTTGCGGGCGTGCTTGGCCAGGAAGGGCTCCAGGTGGTCGGAGCCGCACTCCTCCTCGCCCTCGATGAGCAGTTTCACGTTCACCGGCAGCTTGCCGTGCGTCCTCAGCCAAGAGAAGATGGCGCTGGTGTGGGCGACCGCGCCG
>CAIQSZ010000201.1 GCA_903874575.1 uncultured Elusimicrobia bacterium | reverse complement strand
TTTCCAGGACCTGGCCCAGGGTCATCAAACCCTCCCCTTCATGGTCGGTGATGAATATTCCGGGCGAAATCTCGTAGCGGCCGTGCTCGCCGTCGAAGGTCTCGCCGAGGCCGACCACATCGCCGTCCAGCGCGGCCAGCGCGGCGACGACTTTAAAGGTGGAACCGGGCTCGTAGGCGTCCTGTATGAGGGGATTTTTGAGCGGGGTCGGCGGCCACGAGGCCATCGCCAGGATCTCGCCGTCGCGCGGATCCTGCACCGCGGCGAAGCCGCTCTTGAACGCGTGTTGCGCGGCGGCCTCGCGCAGGGCTTCTTCGGCGATGTACTGCACGTTGCGGTCGATGGTCAGGCGCACGGGGTCGGGGATTCGCCCGTCGTCGGCGAGGCTCTTGTAGATGGAGTGTCCGGCGCCGTCGCGGATCAACTCGAAGCGGCGCGGGTCGCCGCGCAGGCGCTTCTCCAGGGTCAGCTCGGCGCCGGCCATGCCCTTGCCTTCGGCGCCGACCAGGCCCAGCACGCCGCGGGCCAGGTCTCCGTTGGGGTACACGCGCTGCTGCAGCGGCGCCAGGCCGATGCCGTCGACGCGCGCGGTTTTGGCGGCGTCGGCCTGCTCGGCGGTCATGCCGGTGCGCAGCCACGCGAAGCGTCCGGCGGCCCGGACCTTGGCTTCGACCTCGCGCGGCGTCATTCCCAACGCGGGCCCGGCCTTCGCCGCGAAGGCGGGCAGGTCCTTGACCATCGCCTTATCGGCGAAGCACGACCAGGTCGGCATCGAGCGCGCAAGCACGCGGCCTTCGCGGTCCAGGATATCGGCGCGGGGCGCGGCTTCTTCGGCCACGCGCGCGAACTCGCTCGCGGCGCGGGTCTGCAGGGCTCCGTGGCGCAGGACCTGCAGGTCGGCCAGCCGCAGCCCGAGCAACGGCAGGGGCGACAGGGAAAGCCCCGCGGCGACGGTCAGGCGCAGTCCCAGGTCCATCGTGCCTCAGCTTCGGGCCGCGGCGACGAGAGGGACGAGGCCTCGGCTCCACAGGCGCGCGAGCGCGCCTTCCGCCGCGGACGACGCGCGCTCCGACGGGAGGCGGCGCAGGGCGTCGGGGGTTGCGGGGATCAACCCCAGTTTTCCGGCGCGCGCGGCCACCTGCTCGGGAGACAGGACCGCTTCCAATTCCATACGCAACGCCGTGACGCGGCCGTGTCGGACGGTCGCTTCCTTGCGCGCGGCCTCGACGCGGTAGCCGAGGCGCGTCGCCTGGACATGCTGCCAGCACAGGAAAAGAACGAGGGCTCCGGCCCCCGTGAAACGCGCCGCCGATCCCGCTCCCAGTCCCATGCGCGCGTGCATCATAGCAATCTTAAGTCTCCCCGCCGAGTGGCGTCCGCCGAAAAGCCGGGGCGGCTCCCCGCCGAGTCGGGAGCCGCCGATCTAGCGGCCGCGGGCCCCGTCGAGTGGACCCGCGGCCAGAACTTCAGACTTGCAAAACGAGCGCCTCTCCCCGCCGAGAGAGAGAGACGCCTAAACCGCGGCGGACGCCGCGCCGAACGACGCCCGCCAGAACGAGGCGGTCCTCCCTCCGCCGAGAAGGAAGGCCGCCGAATTTCTCAGGGCCGGCGCTCCCTCCCTTTCAGGAATACGCGCCGCCACACGTACGCGGAACCGGCATGCCGTCCCGCAGGAACGAGCGCGACCGCGCGCTCGCGGTCCACAAGGAAGGCGACCGTCGTGTCCAGCTTCGCCGATATTCCCGTCGCGGCGCTCACGCCGCCCACGAAGTCATTTTTCATGTTCGGGTCACGCTCCTCACAATTTTTCGACGACTCTGAGCTTGGCGCTGCGCGCGCGGGGGTTGCGGCCGCGTTCTTCTTCGGTCGCGACGACGGCGGAACGCGCGTCCCCTTTTTCCGGATAACCGCATTTTCCTTGGGCGACGAGGGAGGCGAAAATATTCTTGGCGATCCGGTCCTCGAGCGAGTGAAAGGTGATCACGCACAACCGTCCGCCCGTCTTCAGATAGGGCACGACGGTTTCCAGCCCGCGCGTCAGGCTCTCGAGCTCTTGATTGACCGCGATGCGCAGGGCCTGGAAGGTCCGGGTCGCCGGATGATGTCCGGTTCGCGGCACCACCGATTCCACCACCGCGGCCAGTTCCAGCGTGCCAGTCAGCGGTTTCCTTTCGCGCCGCGCGACGATGGCGCGCGCGATCTTATCCGCCTCCGGCTCCTCTCCGAACTCGGTCAACAGCATCGCGATCTGCGCGGCCGGCCAGCGGTTGACGATCTGTTCGGCGGTCAGCGCGTCGTCGGGTCCCAGGCGCATGTCCAAGGGCCCGTCGAATCGGAACGAGAATCCGCGCGACGGCTTGTCCAACTGAAGAGAACTCACGCCCAGGTCGAACAGCGCGCCGGTCAGAGGAAGGAATCCTTCTGCCTCCAGGATCGGACCCAAGCGGCGGAAGTTGGCGCGGACCGAACGGAAGGAATCGCCGCGGGCCGCGAGTCGACGTCCGGCCTCGGCGAGCGCTTCCGGATCCGCGTCGAGCCCCAGAACTTTCCCTTGAGCCGAAATCGCGCGCAGGATCGCGTCCGAGTGGCCGCCCAGCCCCAACGTGGCGTCGAGGTACAGCCCCGCCCGATCGGTCACGAGACGCTCGACGACCTCATTGAGCAGGACCGGCTCGTGCGTGTAGACTCTCTCGTCCGCCAAGATCATATCTCCAGGCTCTTTCCGATCTTCTTATACGCGGGGGCGACCATGTTCCTCTCATAGTCGTCCCAGCGCTTCGCGTCCCAGACCTCGGCGCGGTTGCCCGCGCCTTGCACCAGCACGTCGAACCGCAGCCCCGCGTGTTCCTTCAGATACTGAGGGACCAGTATTCTGCCCTGGGCGTCGGGCTCCACTTCCACGGCTTCGGAGAAGAACTTCCGCTTGAACGCGCGCTCCTGCTCCTTGTCCGGCAAGGAGAACATCTTCAGATCGTCGGAGAGCAGCTTCTCCCATTGAGACGGCAGGAAGAGATAAAGGCAGCCTTCCATGCCGCTCGTCAAATAGAAGCTCCTCCCTTTTTCCTGCGCCAGCGTCTCTCGGTATTTCGGCGGCAGGGCGAGCCGGTTCTTAGGGTCGAGAGAGTAATCGTAGCGGCCGATCATCAGCGCCATGATTCACCACTATTAGACACTTTATCTCTCCTCATCACCACTTTTCCCCACCGCGAGGACGAGTATAGAGGACTGTCTGTTTCATGTCAAGCCCTAATTTTCGGGAGTTCTATTCTCCGACGGGAGAATTCGCCGCGGTTGCGCGCGAGATCTCGTGGCGCCACGCGATCTCGAGCGCGCGCACGCGCGTGTACGGCGCGCCGTAGGCGCGGTAGAGCGCTTCGGGCGCCGGGCGCCCGTCGCGCAGATGAGACGCGAACTTATAAAACGAGGAACGGTACTGCGTGCGGATCAGATAGCGCACGACGCTGAACGCCTGCGCGTACCACAAGCGCACCTTGTCGTCTTCCCATCCGGAGGTGGTGCCCACGCTCATGAAGGACTCCAGCGGCAGTCCGGCGCCGCCCTCCAGGGAGCGCAGATTCTCGCGCAGCCAGTTCGGCGCGGCCAAGCCGCGCTCGACCTGGACGAGCGTGGCCATTCCTTCGGACAACCACAGCGGATCGGTCGTCCCTTCCAGAAAAAAACCATCGAAGTAAATATGCGTGAGTTCGTGCGCCAGGATGCCCGGCAGTTCCGCGCTCTCATATAGGAATACCTTGCGCTTAGGCACGGAACTGGCGCCGCCGGACCAGGGCGGGCGTCCGGTCACGCGGCGGTACGTGTCCTGATTTTTGAACAGGAATACGGAGACCTTCTGATCCCGCGCCCACGGCGAGAACGACGCCAGATCCAGCATCAGGTTGCCGTGCAAATTTTCGAGCAACTCGAGAAGGCGGTCGGACGCGGGGTACTGTTCGGCGTACACGTTGAAGTGGCGCGTGACGCTTTTCTCGAAGCCCGGCGGCACGGGCGGATCGGGGACCACGATGGTGCGGTCTTCGCGCCACTGGCGGCGCGCGGCGGCGCGCGGGGCGAGGGTCGGACGGTCGGCGGCGGGCGGAGGGCGGGAGGCCGGCGCGACGGAGGCTGCGGCGACGACGGGACCGGAGGAGACGGAGCCGCCGGTCTCCCGGAGTCCGGCGGTCGGGCGCGGGGCGGGCGGGGCGGGTCGCGCGGGCGCAGGCGCGACGTTCGGTTCGACCCTGCCAGGCGCAGCGGCGGAGGCGTCGGGCTCGGCCTCGGGCGCTTGCGCGACTGCGGCGATCGAGTACGGATTGACGACCGGCTTCATCTGCGCGGTCTGCGGCTCCGTTTCTCCCAGGTACTGGTAGACGAGCACTCCCCAAAGGCCGATAACCAGGACCCAGATGAGGACACGCAGACGGAGGAGGACGTCCATACCGAGGAGTTCAGCCCCTCCGTCGCGGACGTGGCACGCGCTAGCCCGCGTTGACGTCGCGCAGACGCAGGACGGTCTCCGCGAGGCCTTGGACGAACATCGAGAAAATAATGATGAACGCCGCCTGGGAGACGGCCATGCCCAAGAACACGCCCTCAAGCGGCTGGCGGTGCCAATAGAGGCCGATCATGGTGCCCGCGGAGATGATCGAGCACGCGACGGCGTGACGTTTCGGCAAGGTCAGCGCGGCGGCCGTCGGAGCCATGACGAACAGCAGCCACATCGGCGCCCAGTAGGGATAGAGAAGGTAGAACAAGGGCACGGCCCAGACGTAATTGAGCCAGACCTGGATGAAGCGCAGACGAGCCGCCCAGGCCATCCAACGGTATTGGTTGCGGCCGATCCACCAGTTGACCAGCAGATCGGCGATCAGCACGCCCGCGGCGATCGCCGGCGCTTGCAGTCCCGCGTCCTTGAATTCGTCGATGCGAAAATACACGGCCGACGCGATCAGCAACAGCGCGAACGGGGTGAAGTAGCGGTTCAGTTTCTGCATCGCTCAGTCCTCCGTTCGCGCGAAGATCGCCAGCCGTCGGTCCCGATCCTCGCCGGGCCTGCGGTAGGCAAGGCAGTCTAGCACTCTCGCCCCCGCCGCGGCCAGGGCGCGGGCCAGCGTCGGCTCCGCGGGATCGGGCGCGTCCGTTTGGAAGGCGGCGAAGAGCCCTTCCGGTTTTAAGAGAGGGATGGCCAGCGCGACCGCCTCAGGCAGCGGCGCCAGCGCGCGCTCCACGACGGCGTCAAAGCCGGTCTCATAGGACGAGCGCGGAGGGCCCTCGCCCGCGCGCCGCCACAGCGGACGCAGGCCCGGCAAGCCCAGGCCCGCCGCCGTGGCGTTGAGAAACTTGTATTTGCGTTCCACGGCCTCCATCAAAGTCACTTCCGCCGCGGGCCACGCGATTTTCAGGCAGACGCCCACGAACCCCCCGCCGGAACCCAGGTCCAAGATGCGCGGCGCGGCGACGCCTGGTAGCGCGCGTTTCAGCGCGGCCGCCGCGAACACGCCGTCGGCCGCGTGCTTCAAGACCAAGTCGGCCCAGCAGGCGTCGGCGGTCAGATTCGTCGTCGCGTTCTTCTCGCGCACCGCTCCGAGATATGAGACGATGCGCGACAGCGCGGCCTCGTCCAGCGGCGCGCCCCAGGCCCGCGCGGCTTCGGCCAGCGCGTCGAGAGGTTCGGCGCTCATGCCTTCGCGCGCGTCGCGCGCGCCCAGACGATCTGGATGTCGCACGGGGTCAGCCCCGGTATGCGCGACGCCTGGCCGATGGTGCGCGGCTTCACGCGCGTCAGTTTCTGACGCGCCTCGTGCCCCAAGGCGGCGATGGCCATGTAATCCAGTTCGCTCGGAAGCTCGACCAGTTCCGACCCGCGCAACCGCCGCGCCTGGGCGTTCTCTCGGGAGATATAGCCGGCGTAAGACGTTTGCACCTCCCGTTGCTCCCGCACGTCGGCCATGCTCCACGGCAATAAATCGGCGTCCGGCCGTTCCCCCGCGCCCGCGACGAGCTCTCGATAGCGGCCGAACGCCGTGAAAATTCCGGCGTCCACCAGGCCCAGGTCGAATCCGCGCTCCAAGAGTCGGAGGTCCGCGTTGTCGGCCCGCAAAGTCATCCGGTATTCGGCCCTCGCGGTGAACATCCGGTACGGTTCGTCCACCCCGCGCGTGACCAGATCGTCGATCATCACGCCGATGTACGCTTCGTCCCGTCGCAGAACGAGCGGCGCCTGGGTCCGCGTGAAGCGCGCGGCGTTGACGCCCGCCATAAAGCCCTGCGCCGCCGCCTCTTCGTAGCCCGTCGTTCCGTTGATCTGCCCGGCTAGGAACAGCCCTTGGACGTTCTTACTCTCCAGCGAAGCGCTCAAGCCCGTCGGATCGCAGAAGTCGTACTCGACGGCGTAGCCGGGCCGCACGATAAGAGCGTCTTCCAAGCCTTCGATCGAGTTCACGATGCGGCGCTGCGCGTCCTCGGGCAGGCTTGTCGAAAGACCGTTGACGTAGATTTCGCGCGTATGGCGTCCCTCGGGTTCGAGAAAGAGTTGATGCCGTTCCTTCGCCGGAAATTTGACCACCTTATCCTCGATGGAAGGGCAATAGCGCGGGCCCGGCGCTTTAATCTTGCCGCTATATAGAGGAGAACGGTCCAGGTTGTCGCGGATGATGTTGTGGGCGGCCGCGCCCGTGTACGCGATCGAGCAGGTCAGCTGGGGCCGCTCGATGACGCGCGTGTAGCGCGAGAAAGGCTTGGGCGGGTCCTCGCCGCGCTGGACCTCCAGCGCGGTCCAGCGGATGGAGTTCGCGTGCAAGCGCGGGGGCGTGCCCGTCTTCATGCGTCCCATCGCGTGGCCCGACTCCGCAAGACTGGCCGACATCCCCGTCGCGGGGGGCTCTCCTCCGCGGCCGCCGGGGCGACAGTACAGTCCGACGTGAGTGCGCCCGTTCAGGAACGTGCCCGTCGTCAAGACGACCGCGGCCGCCTCGTACTTCACGCCGCTTATGCCGATCAGTCCTCGCAGTCTCGAGCCATCAATCCACAGGCGCGCGGCTTCTTCCTGCAAGGCGTCCAGATTTTCCGTCTCCTCGACGACCTTCTTCTGCCGGAGCCGGTACTCGGTCTTGTCGCACTGCACGCGCGGCGACCACACCGCCCGGCCCTTGCCGGAGTTCAAGGTCTGGAACATCACGCCGGCGCGGTCGGCCGCTTTCGCCATCTCGCCGCCCAATGCGTCCAGCTCCCGCACCATCTGCCCCTTGCCCACGCCGCCGACCGCGGGGTTGCAGGACATCGCGCCGATGGAGTCCAGGTTCTGCGTGAGCAGGAGCGTCGCGCGCCCCATCCGCGCCGACGCCAGCGCCGCCTCGATGCCCGCGTGCCCCCCGCCGACGACGGCAACGTCGTAGCGCTTGGGAAAGATCATCCCGCCTTAACATACTCGCGGACATAGTTTCCCGTGTCCAAGGCTCTATTATACAGTGCTGCGGCGTTATTGGTTTTCCTTATTGTATCTTCTCCCCGACGGCCTGGCTTATTATTCCAGCGGCCGGTCGTTCATCCCAGAGTCTTTCGGCCTAGAATGTTTCTGGCACAGGGCCTAGCTTTTCCGTGCTCTTCGGAAACACTACGAACAAGGCCCCGTTAAACCTCGCTAGTTTAACCTGTTTCCTGAGCCAAAGCGCCAGCACGGACAAGCCGGTCAAAACCAGTTCGACTATCGACATCGCGATCATGCCTATGCGGGCTTTTCCCCAACTAAACCCCGGTTCAAGAAGAGAACGTGAAGGGGCGGCCGGATCGTAGTATACGTCGATATTTTTGCCCTCAGGATATTTCCGGAGAATTTCGTCCCAGCGATCTGACGACAACTTGGCGCTGATCCGGCCATTTTCATGGAGAAAACCGTCGATGAAATAGCGATATTTCACTATCGCGTACTTTCCTCCTTTGTTCGAGAAGCGGCTGGTTGATAGGACCACCGTCCCATTCGTCGCGGGCCAGTTCCGAGAGGCCAGAGACAGTTCCAGTGTGTATGCGAAGGAATACGCGACCGTCAGCGCCAACAGCATGAAAAACCATGCGGTGAGGATCGAGTACTTCAAAAATTTGTCCCGATCCACGGGAGTTAGACTCCAGGATTCAGCGGTTGCTCGGCTCTGCAATTCCATCGCGATACCATATCATTCTCATTGTCGTAGAGCAGGTTCCCCTCGGGTTCGACGGTTGATTCCATCCGTCTGTTTTTCCAGGGAAGCGGGCGCCGCTGTTGAATTATATATCACTTATGATATATATTGAGCGCGGTAGGTCTATCACCATCCTAGATTCCAACAATTACGCGGTTATGCTCGGCGTTCCGGCCCTCGTGCTGGGGCTTTCCGTCTCAGCCTGGTCGGGGGTGGTGTCGGACATCACTATTGTCCACCTAAACCAGCCGCCGGCATCCCATCCCTTGATTGGTCTTCCCATGACGTTGCAGGCGGGACCGCTCCCGTCGGTTGCGCAACATGCGGAATTAGTCGCTCCAGTAGCGAGGCATTTGGCGGCGGTCCCTATGGTTTTGGGGGAGCCTTCTGAGTCGGAAATCCATCCGGTTCTCGCCGCTATGAATGCTTTGACCTCCGGCACCCCTTTGCCGCGCACTCTTGACAGTCGCCGCGATGCGATTCGACTAAGGGCGGCAGCGGGTTCCCTTCCCAAAGGCTCGCCGGCCCGCCTCGTTCTGCAATCAGCCGCGGACGCCGTCATTGCTGGAATCGGCGCGGATTTACCAGGCGCGAGCTTTTTCGACGGTTCCGCCCCCATGGATTTTCCGGCGAACACTTTGGATATCTCGCAGGGCGAACGGGCCTTAGTCGGACAGGCCGACGCGAACGAGGCATTGCGTATCGCGCTCGGGACGGGTCATCCTCACCTCTTTGTCGCCGGCAACTCCGGGACGGGACGTCGATTGCTGCTGAGCGGGGTCCTTGAGCAGGTCGCTTCGCGGATATCGGAGCCGAACGAGCTGGTAGCGGTGCGGCATATGGGACGCCTTTCTTTTTTTGAGATACCGTCCGGTCGAAGCGAAGCGCTTGCGGGGACCGCCACGGCATTCGTTTCCGAGGTAGGGGCTTTTCTAGACGCATTGAAGCTGGAGATGCGTGGGAAGCGACAGGCTATCCAGGACCGCCTTCAGACCGCGAAGGACCGCGAACTGGGCGCGTTCAGTGAATGGGTCGAAAATATTGTGGTGGATCCTTTCGGGATATTGAAGGTGCGTGCCGGCGTTTTGCCGGGGAATAAAGACCTGTCCCTTTTCTTCCATACCCTTGATGACGTTCCCATCATCACACTCGAGGTGCGGGACGCGCAAATAGCGACGGGTCATTTCACTCTAGCTCACTTTCAGTCCGTTCTCGATCACTTCAACTCGCAGAAATTCCGCGGTGTCAAAGCACGTCATGACGAAATTACCGAGCGGATAATGCGTCTTGAGCAGGAGGCGCAGGCGGCGCTCACGGATTTAGATGCGACGGTTGAGGCGACGGTGAAACGTCGGGTCGGCGCGCTCGCGAAGCGGTTTGCGGCGCTCGCGGCGGCTCCGCGCGAGCGGAGCCCGGGCATGAGACGTCTGGCTCTTTCTCGTGCGCGAGAGCGGGATGCGCAGGTCGCCAAGGCCCAGGGAGAACTTGAGGACTTCTCGTCAGACGGATTCACGGCCCGCGTTGTCAGGGAAGAGGGCGAGCAGGGTCCGCTCGTGCGCGCCGTTCCCGTTTTCGGCGGGGTTGTGGTCGAAGAGGGGACCGTGGAGCGGATGATCGCGGAGCGCGGCTTCAATCGGATTCAATATGAAGCGGCGAAATCCGCGCTCTCAAGAAGGGCTGCGGAAATTCAGAAGGAGGCGCGGCAGAATGCCATCCGCGCGAGAACGGCCGAGATCAGTTTGCGGATGCTGCACGGAGCGCCCGGTCCAGAGTCTGCGGAATTGACCGCTTGGATCGAGGACTTGAAGGAGTTAGCTGTGTCTCGCTCCATGAGTCTTCTCGCCGAGTCTGAGGAGTCTGCAGTCGCGTCTGACTCATTCGACGTGCGCGTCGGAGTTCTGTCCGACCCTGCGGACCGCGCGGGCGCGCCGGTGGTTCGGGAAGAAAACCCGACCTATGAGCGCTTATTCGGTCCCGCCGGATCCTACGCGCGGGCGCACGGAGGCTTCCTGGTTCTCGATGCGCTGGACGCGCTGCGTCATCCCGACGTGTGGCCTGCCTTGATGCGCGCGGCCCGCACGGGAGAAGCGGAAATTGCCGAGGTCGACTCATCGGGCGAGCCCATGGACGGGGCGGTCCATCACGTGCCTGTTCAAGTCCAGGTCGTGCTCGTGGGTTCCCCCATCCTTCAACTGCTTCTCGCCACGCTGGACGATGACTTCCGTCTTAGCTTCCCTCAAGTGGTGCGCCTGAGTCCGACGATCGAGATCACTCCTGAGACGTTCTCCGGCTTTTTAAACTTCGTGAAGCTTGCGGTCGTCGGCTCCGAAGGACGCATCATGGACATGACCCGCGAAGCGATACGGAGCCTTTTCGAGTATGCGATGCGCTTGGCCGAGAGAAACGGCCACTTCACTGCGCGGTTAGGCCTCCTGCGCGAGACGATGGAGGCGGCCTCTTTGGAGGCCGCTAGGGTGGGCCACAAGACTATCGAGGGCTCGGACGTCGACGCGGCGCTCAGAAGCGGTCGGCTGCGATAGGCGGCGGCTATCCCAGGTTCTCTTCGGCGAAGTCCCAGTTGATCAGGTGGTCCAGCACGGCATCCAGGTAGCTTTTGCGGAGGTTCTGGTAGTCCAGGTAGTAGGCATGCTCCCACAGGTCGATGGTTAGAAGAGGTTTTCGTCCCTGGGCGAAGGGAGAATCCGCGTTCGCCGTCGACACGATCTCCACTCCCGCCGGCGATTCCACCACCCAGGACCAGCCGCTGCCGAAATGCGCCAGAGAAACCGCCATTAGTTTCTCTTTGAAGGCTTCAAACGTCAGGTAGCTTTTCTCGATCCGGGCCAAGATTCTGCCGCCGGGCTTCCCCCCGCCCTTGGGTCTTAAGCTTTTCCAATAAAACGCGTGGTTCCAGGCCTGGGCCGCGTTGTTGAAGACCCCCGTCGGACCCTTTCCGCCGGCCGTCTGCCGTATGATGGAGTCCAAGTCCAGGGACTCGTAGGGGGTTCCCTTGATCAATTCGTTCAATTTGGAGACGTAAGCGTTATGATGTTTTCCATGGTGGAAAGCCAGCGTCTGAGCCGAAATATAGGGAGCCAACGCGTCCGCCGCGTAAGGCAGAGGCGGAAGCGCGATAGAAGAAGAGTTCGGTGTGTTCACGGTGATACCTCCAGTTCTCGTCCTGGTGTCCGAGAAGCTAAGACCAGGCTAGCAAAAAGAGATTAAACGTACAGGACCGCTTTTAAGATTTCCTTCGGCATCAGGCCGAGCCTATAGGCGATCCAGGGAGCCACGGAGCCCACGAGCAAAGCGAAAATGAAGGCGAGCACGGCGCGCGCCATGCTGTCGGTGATCTTCATGCGGCGCATGCCGATGCCGAAACAGGCGGCGACCCAGATCAGCATGAGGGCGCTGTAGGCGTAGAAGGCGTTCAGCGAGCGCGTGGGCACGACGACGGCGAACTCGAAGACGAGGCCGACGATTTGTATCGCGCTCATGCCCAGCAGGAAGGCCGCGACGCGGCGCCGCCGCTCGGGGGCGATGCGTTTCGCCAGGAGGACGGCGGGCGCGGCCCAAACGGCGAGCAAGGCGATGAACCAGCCGCTGCTCCCCGCGTTCGGCGACGCGTAATAGACGGTCAGCGCGACCGGGAGCGCCGACCATATGGTGGCGGCGGCGGTTTTGAGAGGGAGCCTGCCCTCTCTCAGCCACTCCAGCAACAGGATGGTCAACGCGATGCTCGTCGCCGTCAGGATGGGCTGCCATAAAGCGAGGCCGAGCCAGAATCCGACCGTGCGCGCGTAGCGGGCGGGCGCGGCGGGGTCCAGAAAAGAGAGCGGGTCGAAGCGGGACGAGGCTAATTCCGCGACGGCCAGCGCGGCGTAAATCTTCAAGCCGTCGCCGAGGGCCGACGGACGGTCGCAGGCGTCGGCCGCGTCGGACGGGGCGACGAGGAAGGATTTCGCGAAGTTGAAAAGATTATTCATGCGGGAACTCCCGCCGCGCGCGCCGCATCGGCGCCGAACTCGGCTCGGGCGAGGTGGCAGAACCAACCTCCCAGGCCCAGCGCCAGGCAGGAGGCAAGCAAGGCCCGGTTCAAGCCAAATAGGTCTGAGCCCCAGCCGATGAGAGTCGGCGAGGCGGCGTCGCCGAGCAAGTGAATGACGAGGATGTTCGCGGCGAAGGCCATGGAGCGCGTCTCAAGGCGCGTCACCGCGACGATGGCGGAGTTCAGCGGACCCATGTTCAGAAAAAGAAAAATTTCCGCGGCCAAGAGCAGGCCGATCGTCAGGGAGAGGCTGGGAGCCGCGATGGCCAACGCCGCCAGCGGCATTCCCGCGGTCAGCCCGAGGCAGGAAACGAGGAGGTCCGCGTCGGGGCGCGCGGGGCGCAGCGCGTCGGCGAGCCAGCCGCCGAGCAAACTGCCGATTAGCCCGCCGAGCACGGTGAGCGCGCCGAAAAGCATTCCAGCCGCGCCGACGCCGAGGCCCCAGGCGCGATGGAAAAAAGTGGGCATCCAGACCGCGAAGCCGCCCAAGGCGAACGTCATCGCCGCGCCGGCGAAAGTGATGAGGCGGAAGCACGGAATGCTCCAGACCTCGCGGTAGCCGACGGCCACCGACGGCGTGGCGGCGTGCGGGGCGTCGTCGGGGAGCAACCCGCACAGCGCGGCGAGGAACAAGCCGGGCAGTCCGACCAGCCAGAACGCGCGGCGCCAGCCGAACGCCTCGCCGACCAGTCCCCCCCCGACGTAGCCGAGAGCGGAGCCGACGGGGATGGCCATGGAGAACAGCGCGAGGGCGCGGCCTCTCTTTTCCGGCGTAAAGCGTTCCGCGACGAAGCTGGGCGAGATGGCGCCGTAGCAGGCTTCGCCGACGCCGACGGCGGCGCGCGACGCGAACAGGCTGATGAAGCCTGTCGCCAGGGCGGCGGCGCTGGTGGCCAGGCTCCACAGGCCCACGCCCGCGGCGATCCACGGCTTGCGGCCGCGCGAGTCCGCCAGCCAAGCGATGGGAGGCGCGGCCAGCATGTAGACGATCATGAACGCGGAGGCCAGGCTTCCCGACTGAAGGTCGCTCAGGGCCAGGTCGCGCTGGAGCAGCGGGAGCAGGGCGTAGACGATCTGGCGGTCGATATAGTTGAGGATGTTGACCGCGAGCAGAAGCGCGAGAACCGCCCGGGGCGAGGAGAGCTTCACGCCGGGCGGACCTTGTAGGCGGCGTCGCCGGGCCGCACGCGGTCCGCGACTTCGACCAGGACGGTCTCGCCGGGCATGGCGCTTTGCACGCGACGTCGGCCCACGCGCAGGCGCTCGACGCGCTGGGTCAGATCGGTGGAGCGTCCCTTGACGCGCACTCCGTCGCCTACCGTCAGCGGTTCTTCAAGTTCAAGCGTGAGTTCGCGCGTCCTTGCGTCATAGCCCAGTACCTTGCCCAGCAGCGGCGCGCCGACGATCTGCTCCTCCGGAGAAATGTCCTCGATTCGCGTGCGGCGGGGCGCTTGCGGCGGCGCCTTGGCTTTCTTTTTTCCAGACGAACTTTTCGGTGTCTTCATGGAGCGGAGCCTCATTTGCCTACGCAGAATCGGGAGAAGACGGCGCGCAGGACCTCGTCGGGCGCCCCTTCGCCCAGGATCATGCCCAGACGCGCGTGCGCGTCTCTCAGACGGCCGGCGACGCGGTCTTCCCAAGCGGCGGGGTTCGCGGCGATTTCGGCCCTGGCGCCGTCCAGCGCCTCAAGCGCCGAGGCCAGCGCGTCTCGGTCTCGCGCGCCGATGAGCAGGGTTTCGCCTTCGTCGGCGGAGTCCGCCCCCGCGGCGGCGGCGATCGCGCGGGCCAGCGCGTCCAGGCCTTCGCCCGTTCTCGCGGATACGGCCAGCCCTTGCGAGAGCGCGGCGCGGTCGCGGAGCAGGTCCGACTTGTTGTGCACGACCACGACGGGGCGGCCTTCCCGGGCGGCCAGCGCGAGCGCTCGCTCGCCGATGCGCGCGTCCGCGGCGTCCGGCGCGCGCGCCGCGTCCAGGACCATCACCGCGACGTCGCAGGCCGCGAGCTCTCGCTCGGCGCGCGCCACGCCCTCGATTTCGGCGGCGTCCGATGCGTCGTCTCTCAGGCCGGCGGTGTCGATGAGGACCGCGCTCAGCCCGTCCAGAGTCGCGGTCTCTTCCAGCGTGTCGCGCGTGGTGCCCGGCGTGGGCGCCACGATGGCGCGGTCGCGGCCCAGCAACGCGTTGAGCAGGCTGGATTTGCCGGCGTTGGGCCTGCCGATAAGGCAGACGCGCAGGCCCTCGCGCTCGGCGCGGCCGCGGTCGTACGCGGCGAGCAGGCGCGCGAGCGGAACGCGCAAGAGGGTCAAGGCCTCGACGGCGCCGGAGTCGGGGAGCGGGGAGATGTCCTCATCGGGATGGTCCAGGCGCGCTTCCAAGAGCGTGAGAAGATCCAGGACCGGAGCGCGCGCCGCCGCCACCGCGCGCGAGAGCCCGCCTTCCAGACGCTCGTAGGCGGCGCGCCGCGCGCGCGCGCCGCGCGCACGGATGATCGCTTCCACTCCCTCGGCTTGGGCCAAGTCGAGCTTTCCGTTCGTGAACGCGCGGCGCGTGAACTCTCCGGGCTGGGCGGGACGCGCGCCCGCGGCGCAGGCGGCCTCGACCAGCGCGCGCAGTATCTCCGGCGAGCCGTGCGCGGTCAGTTCCAGCACGTCCTCGCCCGTCGGGCTGTCGGGCCCTTCCCAGAACACGGCCACGACGCGGTCCAAGGCATGGTCGCCCCGCCGCGCGACGCGCACCGAGGCGCGCCGCGGCCGCGGTGAAGCGTCGCCCAGCATTTCTTCGGCGATGCGCCGGGCGTGCGGCCCGCTTACGCGGACGACTCCGAGAGCTCCTCGTCCCGCCGGGGTCGCCGGCGCGACGATAGTGTCGGTCACTTCTTTTTCGGACGGATCACCAGCTTGCGCCAAGGACCCTCTCCTTCCGATCCCGTGACGATGTCCGGGTGACTCGAGAACGTGCGGTGGACGAGGCGGCGCATGGAGGCGTCCATGGGCTCCAGGCGGTACGGGCGTCCGTCGACCATCACGGCCGCGATGGCCCTGCGGGCCTCGTCCAGGACGGCTTGCTCGCGCTTCTCCCAGTAGGACAGGGCGTCCACTTGGACTGCGACAGGCGTCTCGCCGCCTCGGCTCATCATCAAGGTCGCCAGGAACTGTAGAGACTCCAGCGGGCGGCCGTCTCGGCCGATCAATAAGGGGGCGTCCTGGGACTCGACGACGAGCTTCACGCGCTCCATGTCTTTGTCCCATGCGGCGCTTACCGTGGGCGCGGCCACGGTCATCAATTTGAGCAGTTCGGTCACCAATGCCTGAGCTTTCGCGCAGGCCTCGACGGTCTGCGCGGGCGTCAGGGGCTTGTAGGCGTCCTCGCGGCGCGGCTGCGCGGCGGCGGGCGTCGGCGCGGGGCGGGGCTTCTCCTTGGCGGCGGGACGCGCGGACGGCTTGGGCGCGAGGGTCTCCGGGCGTGGCGCGCTAGCGCGGCGCGGCGCGGGTTTGGCGACCGGCGCGACG
>CAIQSZ010000200.1 GCA_903874575.1 uncultured Elusimicrobia bacterium | reverse complement strand
CCTTCATCGAGGCGACGGCCGTGTCGATGGAGCCGTGGCCGGTGATGACGATGACCCCGGTCTCGGGCTGGCTGGCGTTGACGGCCGCGACGACCTGGAGTCCGTCGCCCGCTCCCAGGCGCAGATCGGTGACGACCGCGTCGAAGATTTCCTTCTCGACGCGCGCGACCGCCGCGTGAGCGGTTTTCTCCGATTCGACGCGGAACCCCCGCCGCTTCAGCTCCAGCGCCAGGAGCGCGGCCTGAGACGCGTCGTCTTCGACGAGCAGAATCCTTTTTTCGTCCATGGTCATCCTTGCGCGGTCGGCAACAGCAGGGTGAACGTCGCGCCCTCGCCCGGGGCGCTTTCGACGTCTATGCGCCCGCCGTGCGCGCGGGCGATGCGTTCGGCGATCGCCAGGCCGAGCCCGGTGCCGTGGGATTTAGTGGTCCGAAACGGCTCGAACAGGTGCTCGCGCGCGGACGCGGAGATTCCCGGGCCGTCGTCGACGACGCGCACGAACGCGAAGCCGTCCTGAAGGCCCGTGGAGACGACCGCCGCGCCGTCGCCCTCGAGAGCCTGGACCGCGTTCAGCGTGATGTTCCAAACGACCTGCCGGATCTGATCCGGGTCGAACATGAACGGCCGCAGGGCGGAGCCCAGCTTGGCCTCGATGCGGACCCCGCTCGTTCCGTCGCCGGAGACGATGCGCGTCACGTCGGCGGCCAGGGTATTGAGGTCCGAGCGCTCCAGCTTCAGCGGCCGGGGGCGGGCGTAGGCGAGGAAATTGGTGAGGGTCTCGTTGAGGCGCTGGCTTTCGTCGCGCAGGATTTTCAGGATGAGGTCGCGGTCCTCCGGACGGAGCTCGCCGCCGGCCAGTTGGCGCGCGGCCATCACGATGGAGCCCAGGGGGTTTCGGATTTCGTGGGCGACCACGGCCGCCATCTGCCCCACCTCCGCGAGCGCCTCGCTCTGCGCCACGCGTTCCTGCAGGCGTCTCAGGTCTCCCACGTCCGCGGCGTTCGAAACGTATCCGATGATCTCGCCGCGCTCGTCGCGCACGCTGGTGATGGTGAGGACGACGGGAATCTCCCTGCCGTCCTTGGCGAGGTTCACCAGTTCGCCGCGCCAGAACCCGATGCGAGGGTCCATGATGCGCGTCCACATCTCTTTATAGGTCTCCGGCGTGGTGCGGCGGGAGCGGATGATGCGGGGGTTCTGTCCGACGGCCTCGTCGCGCTCCCAGCCGTAGTGCTCGATGAACGCGTCGTTGACGTCCAGGATGGTTCCGTCCCGCCCGCAGTAGAACATCGCGTCGTTCGAGCGGCGAAACGCCTGGTAGAGCGTAAGAGCGATCTCATGCTCGTCTTGGGCCCGGGGGCGGCTCTTTAAATTGGCCATTTCGTTGCTAAATTCGATATAGGCTTGTCTGCTCGCAAGCGGGGTCATTGTACCGCTTCTGCGGGCCTCGTGCCAATTTCATGAAACAACATCTCGGCCTGCGCGTCGAGCAGCGCCTCGCCATTCTCGGCCGCTTGCGCATGGCGGACT
>CAIQSZ010000199.1 GCA_903874575.1 uncultured Elusimicrobia bacterium | reverse complement strand
TGACGCTCACCGCCGCCACTTTCTCGTCCAGCAAGTTCCCCGCCCGGGCGCCCGCGGGCAAGATCGTCCTGCGCGCGTTCGTCGGCGGCGCGGGCCGCGAGGACGCCGCCGAGGCCGCGGTCATGCGCATCGAGACGCGCGTGCGCGAGGACCTGGAGCGCGTGCTCGGCTTGAAAGGCGTCGCGCCCCTCGCCGCGAAGACCACGCGCTGGATCAAGGCCAATCCCCAATACAACGTCGGGCACGCGCGCCGCCTCGATCGGCTCGCGTCGTGCCTCAAGAGCCACCCGGGCCTGATCCTGGCCGGGAGTTCGTACGGCGGCGTCGGCTTGCCCGACTGCGTCCGCTCCGGCCGCCGCGCGGCGGAACTGGCGCTGTCCATCCGTTCCGGGAGGAATCATGACCCCCTTCATGCAGGACTCGCTTAGCCTCTTCATCTCGCTGTGTTTCGGCGCGGTCATCGGCATCGAGCGCGAGCTCTCCGACAAGGCCGCCGGCTTGCGCACGAACATTCTCATCTGCATGGGCGCCGCGCTGTTCACCCTGATCAACAACCGCGTCTACGGCGTCCGCGACGCGCACATCGTCGCGCAGATCGTCGCCGGCGTCGGTTTCTTGGGCGCGGGCGCGATCATGCGCGAGGGCGAACGCGTCACCGGCCTGACCACCGCGGCCACGACCTGGGTGGTCGCCGCGGTCGGCATGGTCGTGGGCTTCGAGGATTACGCGCTGGCCGCCGTCGCCACCCTCTGCGTCCTGCTCGTGCAGTCGGTGCTGCCGCGCCTGGACGCTTACATCGATGAATTGCGCCAGCGCCACACCTTCCACATCACCTCGGACTTCGATGAGAACGATCTTGAGGAGATCAAGACTTTGTTCCGCGAGGCGGGCGTCACCGTCCTGCGCCGCAAGCTGATGAAGAAGAGCGGCAAGTATTACAGCGAGTGGTACGTTTCCGGGCCCCGCATGGAGCAGAAGAGCGTGGTGCGCAAGCTCCTCGAGAATCCGAACGTGCTGGAGTTGACCTACTGATGGACGCCGATAAAGTCGCGGCGGCTCTGAAGGACCTCGGCCAGCCCGGCTACCGCTGGGACCAGGTCCGCAGGGCCGTCTACGACCAAGCGATCGAGTCCTATGAGGAGATCAAGGTCCTGCCCGCCGACGTGCGCGCGGCCCTGGCCGAGCGCGCGCCCATCCTGTCTTTGAAGGAACGCCGCGTCGACGTCTCTCCGGATCAGCGCGCGCACAAGGCCCTGCTGTTCCTGCGCGACGGCAAGACCGTCGAGACCGTGCTCCTGCGTCCCAGCCCGACGCGCTGGACCGCCTGCATCTCTTCTCAGGTCGGCTGCGCCGTCGGCTGCACCTTCTGCGCGACCGGCCTGATGGGCTTGGACCGCACGCTGACCCCAGAGGAGATCACCGACCAGGTCCTATTCTGGCGGCAGTACATGAAGCGGCAGGGTTTCGAAGGCAGGCTCGACAACGTCGTGTATATGGGGATGGGCGAGCCGTTCGCGTGCTACGAGGAAACGTCCGAGAGCTTGAAGATTCTCCTCGACCAGAAGCGCTTCGGCATCGGCGCCCGCCACATTTCGGTGTCCACCTCGGGATTGGCGTCGAAAATCCCGCGGTTCGGCCGCGACTTCCCCCAGGTGAACCTGGCGCTCTCCCTTCATGCCGCCGACGACGAGCTGCGCGCCCGCCTGGTCCCGATGAACAAAGCCTATCCGTTGTCCGCGCTGGCCGAGGCGCTCAAGACGTATTTGCGGGAGACCAACCGCAAGATCTTCTTCGAGTACGTCCTGCTCAAGGGCGAGAACGACCGCGCCCAGGACGCCGACGCCCTGGCGCGCTGGCTCAAGGAGTTGGGTCCGTCCTCGCTCCTCCACGTGAACCTCATCATCTTCAATCAGACGGACACGCCGCACACGCCGTCGGACGAGACCGACGCCCGCCGTTTCCAGGACCGCATCATGGCGGCGGGCTTCAAGACGACGGTTCGGCAGAACCTCGGGCGGGACATCGACGGCGCCTGCGGGCAATTGGTCGTTTTGGAGAACCGCGTATGAACAAGTCTTCAGGCCGGTCCGCGGAAGAGACGTTCGACATTAAGGATCGTCCGTCGCGCGCGCGCTACGACAAGGTCAAGCACGTTCTCGATCTGAAATGGCGTCGTCGCGCGCCCCAGCCCGAGCGCATGATGCGCGAGATCGTCGACGGTCTGTGGGACGCCTTCGGCGGCAGCCCGTGGACTTGGTGCGGATTGTGGCTGCCCCAGCCCGACGGCAAGGCGTTCCAGCCCGGCGCCGCGCGCCCGGAGCCCGCGCCTTCGGCGGTTCCGTCCGACGGCCTGATCGGCGGCGTATACGCCGGCAACGAGCCGCGCTCGGCCGGGGGCGACATTGCGGTGCCCGTGCAGGACCGCGACGGCAAGCCGTGGGCCGTGTTCCAAGCGAAGGCGTCCGCGCCGTTCGACGAGATGGACGCTCGCTGGATCGAACGCATGTTCAAGGCGTTTCAGTCCATGCCGCGGCCGGGCGAGCGCCCGATGTCCTGAAACGATGGCGTTTTCCCGCGAGGATAACTCATGATGCCGAAGATGACTCCCAGGATCCGCCCCTTCGTCGCCGCGGCGCTGGCCGCCGCGGCCGCGGCGGCGTTCTCCGCGTGCGACGCCGGCATCGACGTCCGATTGGATAGATCGGAGAGCGTCG